>DAIQQT010000001.1:0-23079 GCA_036786685.1 Trichlorobacter sp. | reverse complement strand
AGCGCCATCCTGCTGGGGGTGGGTGTCTCCAATGCCGTGGGGATCTTCTTCGGCTACTACCCTGCCCGCCAGGCCTCCCTGCTTGATCCGATTGTAGCGCTCAAATCAGATTAAACTGCCAACAGAGTTGGCATATCTGGACAAAGGTTGACGCCACATTTTACATAACTCGCTGATATTTCATTACTCATATCTGGCATAGACAATGCTATCCATAAAAGAAACATTAACGTTAAGGAGCTTCCCATGTATGCACGTACCTTCACCATTGCAGCGATCACATTCTTGTCTTTGGCACAATTTACCATTGCCGGTGATTACCGTATTACTTGGAAAAGCACCCTGCCGGAAGGTGCCACAAACAGGTGCAACATCAAGATAAACGGCACCTCCACCGTAGGGCAAAGCACGACTTTGAAAAAATGGGATGGGGTCAGCTTTCCGCTTTATGCTTTTATTCCAGCCGACTTTAACAAAAAGATCAGCTACAGCCCCATTTCTGGCTGTACTCGGCTAGAGGTGGACATTGCCTGCCATTCCAAACCTGAAGGTTCAGAATGGAGACAAAAACTCGCCATCAACCCTTGTCAGGACCGTACTGTCAACGTATCAGTGAATGGTGCTCGACTAGAGTAAGCAATTAGAATTCACAACAAACCATACCTTTTAAAAAGGATCAAAGTAAGACCAGATATAAGGCGCACAGCGCGTCAACAACCAGAGACAGGAGACAACAACCATGAAAAAGCAAATTTTGGTAACAATGGCGTTTTTAGGGCTGATGGCTACCGGCGCGGCATTTGCGGAGTTCAAGGACAACAATGACGGTACAATCACTGATACCGTACAAGGCCTGGTCTGGCTGAAACAGGCCGACTGCTTCGGCAAGGTGAATTTTTATGATGCCCAGAACAAGCCTAACGGCCTGGCATCCGGCATATGCGGTTTGTCCGACAAATCATCTGCCGGACAGTGGCGTTTACCTAACGACGTTGAACTGAAGTCGCTGCAGGGTAATCTTTCAAAATTCAACGGAAATGTCAGTGATTGGTACTGGACGTCAACCCCCGGCACCATGCCTAATTCCACTAAATGTATCCTGCTGAGCAACGGCGCGCTCCAGAACTGTGACCGGAACAGCACACATTACGTCTTGCCGGTTCGCAGGTTGCGTTAATAACCCTCAGGTTTCAAAACATGTACCCGTCCGGCCGACGGATATTCCTGAATACCGGCGGCCGGACGGCATAACAGAACAGGCACAAAAAACGCCCTGTAAAAACCTGTTGAAGCTTGGCTGAGCTACATCGAGCCATCAATCGACAACACCTCACCAAAGGAGACGTCCGTGAAAAATCTTGTTTTAGCCCTGATCGTGCTAACCGCATACAGCATCCCATCACTTGCACAAGCCGAGACCATGAACTACCGCTGCAATAACGGTGATTCAGAGTTTCAGGTTGATACAAGTGCATCCAAAGTGACCCTTAAAAGCCATGGATATTTTGGAAACTTCATCATCACATCTCCGGTTTTACTGACCAGCACTTCGGCTCAGTGGCAGATGAAAAACAAGCTGGATCTAACCTGCAGCTATACCGCCAAGGCAAAGTTTTATACATCAAAAGGGCTCGATCTTGAATGTGCCTCAGGGAACAAGGCAGAGGTACTCTTTAGCGGAAAGTGTCCCGACGGAAGTGGTTCTCAAACCTTCTATTGCTGCGCCAGATAGTCTTGCCAAGGATACCGTATGCAAAAAAACAACCCGCTGGATACGCTGCTTGCCCGCTTGATTTCGGTTACTGAAGAGCTGGCGCAGGGCCGCTTCGGGCAGTACGATGACCTGTTCGAGTTGACCAAGAGCGGTCAGTACCCACCGTTGATCGCCCGTTTTGCTGAATCCTTCGGCATGATGGCGGTCAAGGTAGAGGCACGGGAATACCGTCTGGAACAGATCATTGAGGAACTGCGTTCAACGGAAGCCCAGCTGCGGGTAGCACAGGAACGGCTGGCCCGTGAGAACAGTACCCTCAAGAAAAACCTGCGCCGTTCCTTTCCTTTCTCCTCCATCCTCGGCACCAGCCCCCAGATCCGAGAACTGATCAGCAAGGCAGAGCGGATAGCCGATTCGCGCCTGTCGGTGATTATCACCGGCGAGACCGGCACCGGCAAAGAGCTGTTCGCCAAGGCGATTCATTTTAACAGCCCCCGCAGCGCCAGACCGTTTGTGGCGGTCAACTGCTCCGCCATCCCGGAAACCATCTTTGAAAGCGAAATGTTTGGTATTGAAAAGGGGGTGGCCACCGGGGTTGAGGCCCGCATCGGCAAGATCCAGCAGGCCCATGGCGGCACCCTGTTTCTGGACGAAGTGGGCGAAATGCCGCTGCAACTGCAGGCCAAACTGCTGCGGGTACTGGAAGAACGGACCCTGGAACGGGTCGGCAGCCGGACTGCCATTCCGGTTGATCTGCGGATCATTGCCGCCACCAACCGCGACCTGACCAAAGAGATTGCTGCAGGACGATTCCGGGAGGATCTCTACTACCGCTTGAACGGTGTCACCCTGCGGATTCCGCCATTGCGGGAACGTAAAGGCGATATTGAACTCATCGCCCGACAGTTTTTGGAAAAGTGGAGCCGTAGCTGCGGCAGACCGCCGCTGCGGATTGCCAAAGAGGCGCTGGAACGGTTGCGTAACTACCCTTGGCCCGGCAACGTGCGGGAACTGGATAACGAGATTGAACGGGCAGTGGCACTGGCCTATGGCGATAGCATAGCCCTCGGCGATCTTTCCGAGGTGCTGCAGCAAAGCGTGCCGACAGCACCTGGGGGGAAATCACTGCTAAAGGATTCTGAAAAACAGCTGATTGAGCAGGCGTTGCGGGAGGCTAAAGGCAATAAGACCCTGGCAGCAGAACGGCTGGGGATGAGCCGTGAAGGACTGCGTAAAAAGCTGAAGCGGCTGGGGCTGAAATAACCCGACAGGAGATACTCATTTGCAACGCATAGCATGTACATTTTTAGTTACTGCAACTGTTATCATGACACTGCTGGCCGGATGCACAGCCGCCCCCACCGGCACACTACGCAAACAGCAGTTGCAGCAGGTCCACAGCGATGAATACAGCCGTTCAAAGCCGGAAGAGCTGCCGAGTGAAATCGAAGATATCCAGAAGATTCCGCAGGATCTGTCCTGGTTCTCTGCTGCAATCAGACCGCTGTCAACCGGCGAACTGCAGGCCAGCGCCCTGCAGCGGTTTCGCAAACAGCACTTCTCCCCCTGGCTGGAGCCGGAACCGACCCACGACCTCAGGCAGTCAATCCAGGGGATGAAGGATATCGCAAAGACAATCTGGTACGGCGAGAATCGCCTTAAAGTAAAGCCGGAACGGATCAAGGTCATTCTGGGCCATGCCGATCTTGACCGACTGCCTTCTCGCAATCAGCCGGGTATAGCCATAGCACCCACCTTTATGCGTGGGCTGCCCAACCTGAAACCGCTGTATGAAACATCAGATGATTTCCCCTTTGATCAACTGCAGTACAGTGAAGTGAAGCCGAACGAGCCGTTGCGCATCCTGCATGAATCAGACACCGGTGCCTGGCTGTTTGTGGAGACCGCCTATGGCCTTGGCTGGGTAAAAGCAGGCACCGTGCTTCCGGTTGACAAGTCATTACAGCAACGGATGAGCAGTTCTGATCTGGTGGTCATTGTGATGGATTTTGCGGTGATCCGGGATGACAGGGGCAAGGCGATGCCGCAACCCAGAATCGGTGCCCTCTATCCGCTGGTACGGGAAGAACCGGACTACTGGCTGGTTGAACTGGCGGTTGCCGGAGAGGATAACCAAGCCGTTCTGAAAACAGCCCGCATCCTTAAAAAAGATGCCCGACGCTTTCCATTGCCGTTTAACGCTGAAACCGTGACCCATATCGGTAACGAACTCCTGAAAACTCCCTACGGATGGGGAGAGCTTTTCAGGGATCGGGACTGCTCAGCCACCACCAGAGATTTTTTCATGCCGTTCGGCATCTGGCTTCCCCGCAACTCACGGGAGCAGCTCCATTCCGGTCCCTTCCTGTCATTGGCTAACCTCTCCAAACCGGACAAGGAAAAACTGCTGATCCAGCAGGGGATACCGTTTCGGACCATTGTCCACCGCAAAGGGCATATCATGCTCTATGCAGGCACCTACAACGGTAAGCCGGTGGTGCTGCATACCGCCTGGGCGATCCGCTTTAAAACCAAAACCGGTCAGGAAGAAAAATTCTACGTTGGCAGAACCGTACTGACCACCCTGGAGGCCGGTTTTGAATTGCCCCTCTCCAGAGGTACCCTGCTTGATCATGTGGATGGTATACTGACCTTGCCGCCCCAGTAACAAAAACCTACGGGGACTTACTATAGATGGTAGTCCTCACTATAATTCACCCATGACGTGGGTATTGAGCATGTATTGATTTTCGCAGTTATCGGCATGCCATCTGCAGTTAATAGAGTGTGCCATACCTATTACAAAAGGAGACGTACCATGAAAAAAACAATCATCGGATCACTGTTGCTTGCGGCTCTGCTGGCCGGCGTACCGGTCGGAGCAACAACCTGTCTGTGCGTTGGAAGTGGAAATTCCAAGTACTGCGGGAGCGGCGGTATAGGAGGCAGTTTCCTGAAAGTCGATACCGTACAGTCCAACTATATTCAGTACTATCTTCTGACGTCGGCCCTTCAGGCGCAGTTGAACGCCAGCGGCAAGGCGTACGATTCAAAGAGCGGCTGGTTTTGCTGGAACGGCACGTTGAAATAGCGGCTCCCTGATCATGTAACATACCTCATAAAAGGGCGGAAGGCCTGGTCTTTTAATACAAACAACAGATTAAAAACAGTACAGAAGGACTCATTTCAAAATAGGGAGAAACAAATGAAACCGGCTAGTATTGTCGCAGTTGCAGCACTCATCTGGTGCATGACCGGAATAGCCCCGGGACATTCCCATGCTTTTCAGTGGAAAGTCAGGATGGCTGATAATGTGCCCTATGCAAGCTGCACCATAAATATGAGTGCCGGCCCCCTACCGCAAGCAGGTCATACTGCACAAGGGAGAAAGCAGCGTCTGGGAATCCCCGAACAACAACCCACTCGCTGATATTTCCGGGGGGCACTGATAGACTTGGTAATGTGTCACCTCGTTTTACAAATCGCACCTCTGCCGGGAGCGATTGTTACATGAGCGCTTTTGCCGTTAAATGTTCATATAATGTCAGTGTGAAGATCTGCCCCAAACCAACCGGATATGGGTTTTGTCCTGACTAACGGAAACAACAATGGGGGCAGTCCCACTTTTTTCGGAACCGGATTGGGAAAGGAGGACATCATGTTCAGCAGGCACAGGAGCATGCGGTGGTCAGTAAATAGCAGTTCTCTCTTTGCACTGGCAATTGCCGGTATGGTATCGGCCATCCCCGGCAGTGTGCTGGCCGCCGGAAGCTGCATGGACGGTAAACTTTCCTGCTCGATCAACTACATCTACAATGACACCCAAATCAAGATCATCAAGAGCGTCAAAATCGACTACTCCGCGACCATATCGCCAAGTGTGAAGACACGGGTGGAGTGCAGCCAAGTCGCGGACGGTACGACAGACCTTGATTGCAGATCATGGACAACCTATGCCTATATTTACCAGATCAAGGCGGCCTATCCTGGCAGGATAAAAAATCCGGGGTATTCCGCCATCATCGGTGACACGTGTGAAAAGGTATGCAATGCCCTTGGTATTGGGGTGTACTACATGAACGGCAGACCGTTGTAACCGTCTATTGTCACCCGATCGGCTTCTGTGATCCGGTCATTACCCGTATCAAACAAGGAGAGCCCTGATGCTGAAAAAAGCGATGTTTCCCGGGAAATATCTGCAGGGAGTTGACGCTCTTCACGAATTACCGGTCTTGGTCAAACTGTTTGGCACCTGCGGTTTGATCCTTGCTTCGCCAACAGCCTACAGCAGGATTTTACCTGACAGCAGCATTGATCTGAAGGCACATAATCTGTCGCTTGAGCGTTTTAACGGTGAGTGCTGCGAAAAGGAGCTGTCCCGACTGGCTGCAGTTATCAGCAGCACCAAGGCAGATGTGCTGGTGGGAATGGGGGGCGGCAAGGCGATTGATACAGCCAAGATAGCAGCCGACCGTGCCGGTATCCCGGTCATCATCGTCCCCACCACCGCCTCCACTGACGCCCCCTGTAGCGGTTGCGCCGTACTGTATTCGGAACAGGGCATTTTTGAATCAGTCTATTACCAAAAGAGCAATCCGGCGGCGGTGCTGGTGGATACGGCCATTATTGCCGCTGCACCGGTCCGCTTTCTGGTGGCAGGAATGGGGGACGCTCTGGCAACCTGGTTTGAGGCCCGCTCCTGCCACGCCACCCAATCGGCAAATTGTTGTGGAGGTCTGAGCACCATGACCGGCCTCTCACTTGCCCGCCTCTGTTACGACACCCTGCTGCAGTACGGCCTGAATGCAAAGATTGCTGCAGAACAGCATATTGTCACCCCGGCCCTTGAACGGATCGTGGAGGCCAACACCCTGTTAAGCGGAATCGGTTTTGAAAGCGGCGGTCTGGCCAGCGCCCACTCCATCCACAACGGACTGACCGCCCTGCAGGAAACCCACGCTTTGTATCATGGCGAAAAAGTGGCCTTTGGCGTGCTGGCCGGATTGCAGTTGACCGATGCCCTGCCGGAAGAATCAGACACAGTCTATACCTTTTGTGAACAGGTCGGCCTGCCCACCACCCTGGCGGACCTGGGGCTGAAGGACTGCAACCGCAGCAGGCTGCTGCAGGTGGCAGAGAAGGCTTGCGCCCCAATAGAATCCATCCACCATGAAGCAGGCACCGTCACGCCGGACAAGGTATTGCAAGCCATACTGGCAGCGGATGCCATCGGACAGCGGCGCAACTGCCAACAATGTTGACGGCTGCGACCGGAAGTTGGCGGCACACATGCCTGTAACATACTGAAACAGCGCAAATAAGGCAATGGCACGGATACTGCTAAATTAACTATTATTGACAAGTTTGTCGTCATCTCAAAAAAGGAGAACCGCCATAAAAAAAACATTATCGGAACACTGCTACTTACGGGTTTGCTGGCCGGAGCACCTGCCGGAGCCACCACCTGTATTTGTATTGGCGGCGCAAATACGAAGACCTGCGGGGCAGGCGAGATAGGGGGCAACTTCTTAAAGGTGTACAAGAACGTATCTGGTTCGATTTTCAATCGCTTTCTGATGACAACAGCCTATTATGCAGCGTTTAATTCTGCAGGCCAGTCCTACGACACCAACACCCCGGCTGGTTTTGCTTCAAATAACGCTGTTTAGGGACTCAGACACACAACGACAACAGATATGACGAAACCGTTAACCATATTGATCACCCTGGAGGCCGGATTTAAACTGCCACTGGTCGATTCGTATAACAATCCTGCGAAATGCGGCGGGGGGAATTTCAGTAATACCTCCAAGATCAAACGCATTTATTAAGAAGCAAATGGCAGACAAAAGGAGACTCACCATGAAGACGTTCTCTTTTGTGATTACAGCGGCAATCTGTCTGCTTTTGGCCGGTTTTGCCCAGGCGGCAAACAAGGACAACAAAAATGGCACCATTGCTGACGACGCCCACGGCATTGTCTGGCTTAAAAACGTCAACTGTCTGGGCTGGAGTGGGTGGTGGACCGCTGAAACCAAGGTTGCCGGCCTGCAGTCCGGTATGTGCGGCCTGAGTGACAAGTCTACTGCCGGTCAGTGGCGGCTTCCAACCCCCAAAGAACTGGCAAGCAGGGCAGTTGACACCAGTGGTTTCAACCAGATTATGCCAGGCCTGTACTGGACGTCACTCAGCATGGGTGAAAAGTATGCCTATGTCGTGCTTTTCCCCAGCGGCTATCTGAGAGACTACCAGAAAGGCAACGGCGACGGCTATATCTGGCCTGTCCGCAACAAGTAACGAATGTAACAACTGGCAGCTGGACACAGGTTGCGGCAACAGGCGGTCTCTGTCTTTTCTGCATGACGACGTGACTTTTACATTTTCTGAAAATTTGTATTATCCATCAGGCTTGAAAGGAAAAACAACATGAAAAAGCCCTACCTGGCAGCTGTTCTGCTCACCGCTGCTGTACTGGCACTGGCCGGCAACTCCTTTGCCCAGACGTTTGTCTGCTCCAATAACCCGGATTACTTTACCAAACGCTGCACCATCCATCCCAATGCAATCACCAAGGTCGTGAACGGCATGATTGAAAAGGGCCATCTGGTGGGCTGCCAATTCAAATCGTGGTCATGCCTGAAACAACAGGACGGCAGATACCAGTGCAGAGACAATTACGGCACTGCCGTTGTTCCGTTTGATTTCCCGATGACCGATCTGAACAGGTTCTGCAACCTGCTCTGCACCGCACCGTCATGTTCTGGTGCCTGGCAATAACCACGAGAAGAGACACACCATGAAAACAACCATTATCGGATCATTACTGCTTGCAGCAATGCTGATTGGCGCGGCAAACGACGCGGCATGGTGCGGCGACAACGGAACACTAACCTTAAACAATCTTATCGTGTTGAAGGATGCCGGTTGTCTGGGAAAGACGTACTGGGTTGACGCTGATGCAAGAGCTAAAAGTGTTGCAAGCGGGCAGTGCGGCCTGACTGACAGTTCAAAAGCCGGTGACTGGCGGCTTCCCACGGAAAGCGAGTTGGGACAGTTGCGGAGTCTTTCAGGTCTCGCGAATATTCAGCAGGGTAACTACTGGTCATCCACCTGCCTGGTACAGATGTGGGGGCCCGGCTTGGGGCAACCGGTAACTCTCTGTTATAGCTCCAGCATGAGCGGCAACAGCGACAGAGAGACGGTGAATAAATTTAACTATGTATTGCCTGTACGCCCCGTAAAATGAGCCGTTTTTCTGCAAATATGTATATCCCTGATTATCCCCCATGAAGCATACCCCCCTGACCAATAAAGGAGGAAATCATGAGTAATCGCTATTCACTGAACAAGCTTGTTGTAACAGCCACATTCCTGGCGGCAGTTGCCGCAGCGCCCCTTTGGGCAACAGAGTACAAACCTGCCACTGAAGAATGCAAGGCATGTGTAACCAGATGCGTAATGAACGAGACCGGCGGCAAGGTGTTTGATGCCTGCTTCACCCCCATCTGGATTAAGCCAGCTGGCGATTGCAACCTGAAATGCCCTGATGTCAACCGCAACATATTGCGGTCGGAGTTGTGGAAAGCGGCCCGCGAGAAGTGTGAGACAGACCTTGCTTCATGTCTGCAGGCCGCAAAGGATGACAGAAATAAAATCCTGCGCTGCCGCGGCGAAGAGGCATCATGCAAGCAGCGCACAAGTCGCTTCATGGATCCCAAATAGCAATGTTCAGACTGTTTCTGCGCAGTGGATCTGCAACGCTGATTGCCTTCTTTATCTCGGCAATCTGCGTTGCAGGAGACCCCGGCCCTAAATATGCTTCCACAACAGTGCCGCTTTCACGGGATCACACCTATTTTCAGAATCCTGCCCATCCGGCTCCCGACTACTGGGCCTTATCTCCCTATTACGTGCCGCAACTGAATGCCTATGACTGCTCCGTGGCAACCGTAGCGGCGGTGGTTAACGCACTGACCCGTGCTAATCGCAACCTTGCCGACAGTGATCGGAACGCTTCGTCTGCCATGCTGCTGAATACAGTCAAGATAGCCCAATGGGCGCAGCGGGTACAAAAGGGGGGTGTAAACGGGCAAGTGGGGCTGACCCTTGATCAGTTGGCTCTGGTGCTGGCCGAGGCGCTTCGGCAAAACGGAGTAGCGTCCCCCAGAATCGAAAAGGTTCAGGTTACTTCCGATAACCAGCCCACTCGCGACCTTTGGCGCAGGGCCCTCTCAGCTAATGAGTCTTCCGGCAACGACATAATTCTGATCCACTTCACCCAGGATACCCTGACCGGTGCCAGCGGCGGACCGTACCCGCACATCTCCCCCATAGGCGCCTATGACGCCGTAACCGGCCGCGTGCTGGTGCTTGATGTTGACCGGGAGTACTACGAACCATACTGGGTTGATGCTGCATTGATAGTAAAAGCCATGGCAGCCAGAACTGCCATGTACGGGTATGGGGGCTGGATACGGGTAAACCGGTAAGTCATGGCATGCCACAACAGTTTTCTGGAAACCGGTGATCTCGCAGAGCGAGGCATGCAGCGTCTTTGCAAAAGAAATGAATTTGCCCGGCCAATAACGGCTTGCAGAAAATTTCTAGTGCAGAAGTAATCAGCTGAAATTATCCGGCAAGCCGGTGGCGGATTCCCGTTGCTGTAACAGCTCAAGCTGGACAGAAAACCGCTTACACACAAAGGGGAGGACAAAATGCATCGCTACTTCTTTAAAGGTTTCATGATACTCGTAGCGGTAATTCTTGCGCTGACAGCCTCGGCGCCTTCGAGCTGGTCAGGCACCTACATTGATGAAGAGTATAAAAAAGTGGAAGCCTTCACAGTTGTAAGCCCATGGAAATGTACTTTTTCAAAGCTGCTGTTCTCTTCTGTCATCGAGTTCTGGCGCTGGGGCACATGGGAATCTTTCGAGCTGATGTATCAGGATACGTCAAGGCGGGGTTATAATCACCATTACAGATCCATATGCTACGCTTGCTATCATACAAGCGGCAATAGTTATGAGTGTTACATGGGCTCTTGTTTGGAAGGGAGTGCTGCAAGCGGCGACAGGACCGGACAGGTAGCACTGGCCCCTGGTGTAACCAAGGAACAGGCCTGCAAGATTGTTTTCGAAAAGCTCCATGTGAAGTGACAAAAAATGAAGCGGAGTTCCGCCTGTTTCCGTATCACAATGCAGAGCCGTTAAACCGCCAACAATGTTGGCAGAACCAGGCGTAAGCTGGCAGCTGCAACAGAGATACAAGGTCATTAATTCAGCATGTTAGCCATTGGCACAGCTATTGCTGAACAAGGTAACAACGACAGGATGGAGGAAGTCTGCCACTTCGTTACAAGTAACAGGTATAACCAGGATACAGGCCTGCGAGGCCGTTTTCAGGGGGAATCTGGTAATGGCAAAATGACAATCGAACGACCGGTATTGCCTTCTATGTTACCCATTCAATTTGGGAACGTCCCTACTTAAACCAAGGAGATCACCATGAAAAAGACACCCCTCATCACCGCATTCGCCACCCTGCTGACAACCGCACTGTGCAGTCTGGGCAGCGCCGAAGCCGGTATGGTCAAGGTCATCAACAACTCAAATTTCGTACTCGTCGTCGGCGTCAAATTCGGCGACGGCAGCAAAAACAGTCCGGAGATCATCAATCCCAACAGCTCCAAGCCGGGGCTGGGATCACCGGTAAAAGCGGTCAGCCAGATCAAGGTGGTCAACACCACCGACGGTACCGATCCCGGCAAGGCAGTATTGAAGGAGTATCAGGAGCCAGCTCCCAAGCTGCTAAAAGACTACGTTGTTACCGTGGACAAACAGGGCGGTGTTATTGTTACCTCAAGTACCCCGGCGGGTTTCTTTTAAACGGTCGAAAGCAGTCGTTTATTCTTAAAAAGGAGGAGAACATCATGAATAAAAACATCCCGACCAGCACCTTTATCACCGTTGCCGCACTCATGGCAGGCCTCTGGACAAATGGTGCATCTGCTGGGCTGATCGACCACCAGACACACATAACCAATACCACCAGCTACAGCGCAGAGGTCACCCTGACCCATTTTACTGGACATCCCAAGACCGCGACGATATTGCCAAACACAACCTATACCTTTCACAGCGGCAAACGATGCCCATCATCCCTTTCCGGCACCGTTAAGGGGTATACCACCAAAAATATCCTCTACTACTGCATCAAAAGCGGCAAGAGCTCTGACTATGCCATGGATTGCGGCCATGATCCTTTTAAAGACACCTACTGCAAATCCTCATCCCATGAATTAACGCTATTCGGCAACAACCAGGGCAATGGCTATCATTTTTTAAAAAAATAAGCACAACCTAGATAGACACACCTGACGTCATCGTATGGAGGAAGGCATGTGGGTCAGGTCTCAACGCATATACAAACTTTCAGGATTTAGAGTTAACCATTTATTTTTTATGTTTTTTCAACACTTCAAGCTGGGGATCCGGGCAGAAAAACTTGATGTTGCGGAAATAATTGAAAAGGAAACACACCATGAAAAGAACCCTTATCGGATCACTACTGCTTGCAGCACTGCTGATTGGCGCGGCAAACGACGCGGCATGGTGCGGCGACAACGGAACACTAACCTTAAACAATCTTATCGTGTTGAAGGATGCCGGTTGTCTGGGAAAGACGTACTGGGTTGACGCTGATGCAAGAGCTAAAAGTGTTGCAAGCGGGCAGTGCGGCCTGACTGACAGTTCAAAAGCCGGTGACTGGCGGCTTCCCACGGAAAGCGAGTTGGGACAGTTGCGGAGTCTTTCAGGTCTCGCGAATATTCAGCAGGGTAACTACTGGTCATCCACCTGCCTGGTACAGATGTGGGGGCCCGGCTTGGGGCAACCGGTAACTCTCTGTTATAGCTCCAGCATGAGCGGCAACAGCGACAGAGAGACGGTGAATAAATTTAACTATGTATTGCCTGTACGCCCCGTAAAATGAGCCGTCAATTACCTTGGTGTTACGATATAAATCCTCGTCCATTCAATAGCGTTAACATCATCGCAGTACGTAATCCCTAAAAACGCTTAAATCAACGATAAGAGGCGCCATGCACACCTGCACCCGTCGTACCTTTCTTAAAAACAGCGCCCTGACCGGCGCTTCATTGCTGCTGCCCGGCCTGCTGCTGGGTGGCTGCGCCGCCACCCGTCCCGCAATCCGGCAAAGCTTTCCTGATCTGCAAACATGGCCGCTGGAGCGCAAAATAGCCCAGATGCTGCTGTTGGGTTTCCCCGGCGAGACCCTGGAACCGGGCAGCCCCATAGATGAAGCGGTCAGGCGCTATGGTACAGGTGGGGTGGTGCTGTTTGACAATAATATTGACCTGGGGGTGACCAACCGCAACATCACTGCTCCGGCCCAATTAAAAGAGCTGACCACAGCACTGCAGCAGGCGTCAGAGCTACCGTTGTTGATTGCAGTGGATCAGGAAGGCGGAGTGGTGGCCCGACTGAAGGACCGCTATGGCTTTCCTGCCACCGTATCGGCCAAATACCTGGGGCAGCAAAACAACCTGGAGCTGACCCGATCGGCAAGTGACAGTCTTGCAGCTACCCTCGCGGAATACGGCTTCAACCTGAATCTGGCACCGGTGGTTGATCTGGCAACCAACCCGGAAAATCCGGTAATCGCCTTCAAGGAGCGCAGTTTTTCCGCCGACCCGGCACAGGTAACCGCCCATGCCGCCGCATTCATCAAGAGCCATCGCCACCACAAGATCCTGACCTGTCTGAAACATTTCCCCGGCCATGGCAGTTCCCGGGATGATTCCCACCTGGGACTGGTGGATGTGACCCGCTACTGGAATAAAGATGAGCTGCAGCCCTACCGCAACCTGATCAGCCAAGGGCTGTGCGATATGGTGATGACCGCCCATACCTTTAATACCGCCATAGATCCGAATTTCCCTGCCACCCTTTCAAAAGCCACCATCGATGGTATACTACGCAAACAGCTGGGCTTTGACGGCGTGGTGGTCAGTGATGACCTGTACATGGGGGCGATTGTCCAGCACTACAGCTATGAAATGGCGGTGGAAAAGGCGGTCAACGCCGGGGTTGATCTGCTGGTGGTGGCCAACGACAAGGCCTATCGGCCCGATATCATGCCCCGCACCATTGAACTGCTCCTGGGCCTGGTACAGCGGGGCAGGATACCTCACGAGCGGATTGATCAGGCCTGCGCCAGAATTATGGCAATGAAAAAACGAATGGTTCTACGCGGGGATACTGCATGAAAAAAACACTGCTGGCCACCACTGCTCTTTTGCTGCTGCTCTCTCTGATCACCGGCTGCCGGAAGCAGGAAAAGTCGATCACCGCGCTGGATGATGCCAAAGCCGCCAAGATCGGCGTTATGACCGGCACCACCGGCGAAGAGATTACCAAAGCACGCTTTCCCAATGCTCAGGTAAAAAGCTTTGATGATGTGATGGACGCCGTAGCCGCGCTGAAGTCAGGGCAGCTTGAGGCGATTGTCACGGCCCTGCCCACGGCGGTTCAGGTGGCAAAAGTGAACAAAGAGTTTACGATCCTGCAGGAACCGCTGGATAACGAAGATACCGCCATTGCACTGCGGAAAGATGACCAGCAGTTGCTGGCAACCCTGAACCGGATCATTGCAGAGCTGCAGGCCGACGGCACCCTGGCCTCCATGCGCAAACGCTGGCTCAAGCCTGATCTTGGTCCCTATGAAGAGCTGAACCTTACTGTGCCGAAGACCGGCACTCCGCTCAGGATAGGGGTCTCTGCCACCCGTGAACCGCTCAGCTTTGTGGACAAGGATGGCAGGGTTACCGGCCATGACGGTGAACTGGCCCGCTTGATCGGTATCAGGCTCAACCGGCCGGTAGAGTTTCTGAACATGAAGTTCATGGCTCTGATCCCGGCCCTGCAGTCCGGCAAGGTGGACATGATCATCAGCGGCATGACCGCCACTGAAGAACGCAAAAAATCGGTCAGCTTCACCCAACCGTACTTTGCCAATGCCCAGGTCATGCTGGTCAAAAAATCGGACAAAGGGGCAGCAACAGCACCGGACAGCTCACTGGCATGGCTGGCCACCAAAAGGATCGGTGTCCTGAACGGCTCAGCCGGTGACCTGGCGGCCCGCACCCGCTTCCCGGCAGCGCAGTTCAAGAGTTTTACAGCTGCCGCTGATGCCGCCCTGGCCATCAAGGCCAACAAGGCAGATGCCTTTATCTATGACAAGAGCGTACTGCTGAATCTGACGGCAAAAAACCCGGAACTGGCCATTTTGCCGGAACCGGTTGCCAGGCTGGAGGTGGCTGCGGCACTCAGGAAAGACAACAAAACCTTACAGACCGAACTGAACCGAGTCCTGCAAGACCTGCAAAACGACGGTACCCTGCAAGCCCTGAAGCATAAATGGATTGAGACTCCCTACAAAGAACCGCCGACACTACCGGCCAACGATGCCTCGACCTCCTCACAGGGCACATTAAAGATGGGGACCTGTGCCAACCTTGAACCGTTCTCGTTCAATGCCAACGGCAAACTGACCGGCCTGGATATTGAGCTGAGCCGTCTGATCGGCAAGCGGCTGAACAGAAGCGTGACCGTCATTGACATGCAGTTTGAAGCGTTGATCCCTGCCCTGCAGTCAGGCAAGATCGACTTTGCCCTCTCCAACTTCAATGTCACCGAAGAGCGCAAAAAACTGGTCAACTTCTCCCTGCCCTACATCAGTAACGATATCAGCGTGCTGCTCAGACACTCCGATCTTCCCTCCGCTCCTGCGGCTGCCGCCGCAAAGGCCGACGGGCTGCTGCATACTACCGACGACCTGCGTACCAAGCGGATCGGTGTGCTGCTGGGCTCTGTACATGACACCTACGCCACCAAACAGTACCCCCGGGCCACCATCCTGCAGTACAAAAGCCCGTCTGATCTGGTGCTGGCGGTCAAGTCGGGCAAGGTGGATGCCGCCTTTTATACCCATGAGACCCTGCTGGAACTGCTGCGCCATGACCCGGATCTGGCACTGGTGGGCAAGCCGCTCTTTTCAGTACCGATCGGTGTTGGCTTCAACAAAAGCAACGATGTCCTGCGCACCCGGTTCAATACGTTTCTGAAAGAGGTCAGGGCAAACGGCCAGTTTAACGACATGGTCACCCGCTGGATCCTGCAGGGCAGCCCCCAGGCGGTGAAGGTGGAGGGCAGACAGACCAACGGTCGCCTGATCATCGGTACGGTCAGCGACAAAGGATTGCCCTTTACGATTGTCAAAGACAACAAGATGATCGGCTTTGATATTGAGCTGGCTGAACGGTTTGCCGCCTGGCTGGGCAAGGAACCGGTCTTTGCCGACATGGAGTTCGGCAGCCTGATCGCCGCCGCCTCAACCAACAAGATCGACGCCATCTTCAGCACCCTGATGATTACCGACGAGCGTAAAAAGCAGATCGCCTTTTCCGATCCCTATTATGAGCTGGGGGCCAGCGTCTTTGCCCTGAAAAAAAACGTGGCCGGTATGGAAACGGTCACAAACCGCCATCCATCCGCACTCAGCGCCTTCTTCAAAGGCATTGCCACCAGCTTCCAGAACAATATCATCCAGGAAAAACGTTACCTGCTGATCCTGGACGGCCTCAAGACCACCGTGATCATCTCCATCTTTGCCACCCTCTTCGGTACCCTGCTGGGGGCGCTGGTCTGTTATATGCGGATGGCGAAATCCAGCCTGTTTTCGGTTCCGGCCAGGATCTATATCGCCATCCTGCGGGGCATGCCGGTGCTGGTGCTGCTGATGCTGATCTTTTATGTGGTCTTCGCCTCCATCAACATCAACCCGGTGATTGTGGCGGTAATCGCCTTTGGGATGAACTTTGCCGCCTACACTGCAGAGATTTTCAGGACCGGCATTGAAGGGGTGGAAAAGGGACAGAGCGAGGCAGGCATCTCGTTGGGCTTCACCAGGGCCAGCACCTTCCTGCATATTGTACTGCCCCAGATGGTGCGACGGATTCTGCCGGTCTACAAAGGGGAGTTTATCTCGCTGGTCAAGATGACCTCCATTGTGGGCTACATCGCGGTGCAGGACCTGACCAAGGCCAGCGACATCATCCGCAGCCGCACCTTTGACGCCTTCTTCCCCCTGGTGATGGTGGCCATCCTCTACTTCCTGATCTCATGGACCCTGATGCAGGCGTTGGGATACCTTGAACGGAAAACCGACCCCAAATGCAGACAGAGAAAGGCAGGCAGGGCATGATCCGGGTAGCACACCTTTCCAAGACCTACGGTGATGTCACCGTACTGAAAGACATCTCCCTCACCGTTGCCAAGGGAGAAGTCATCTCCATCATCGGGCCATCAGGCACCGGCAAATCCACCTTCCTGCGCTGCCTCAACCTGCTGGAGCAACCCAGCGGCGGCTCCATTGCGGTGGATGGCATCGATCTGCTGGACAAAAAGAGCGATGTCCCCAAAATCCGGCAGCGGATGAATATGGTCTTTCAATCCTTCAACCTCTTTTCCCACCTGACCGCCCTGGAAAACCTGACCATCGGCCCGACCAAACTGTTGGGACAGGACAGACATACGGCGGCACAACAGGCACTTGAGATTCTCAAGCTGGTGGGCCTGGCGGAAAAGGCGCACCACTTCCCGGATGAACTGTCCGGCGGCCAGAAACAGCGGGTGGCCATTGCGCGCTGCCTGGCCATGAACCCGGAGATCATCCTGTTTGATGAACCGACCTCAGCCCTTGACCCCACCATGGTCAGCGAGGTGCTGGCGGTTATCCGGCGGCTGGCCAAAGACGGCATGACCATGCTGATTGTCACCCATGAGATGGCCTTTGCCCGCGATGTCTCCAGCCGGGTACTGTACATGGATGAAGGGCTGATCTACGAAGAGGGCACACCGCAGCAGATCTTTGAACAGCCGCAAAAGGAAAAGACCAGGGCCTTTATCAACCGGATCCGCAGCTTCAATTACCGGATCAGTTCACCTGACTATGACCTGTATGCCATGAACGCAGAGATAGAGACCTTCTGCGAACGGCAGATTCTGCCCGGAAAGACCCGCCATAACCTGCTGTTGCTGGTGGAAGAGCTGCTGCAGATACACAACCCGCTGCTGAGCACAACAGCCCTTGACCTGACCATTGCCTACTCTGAAAAGAAAGAAACCCTGGAGATCATGCTGGAACATCACGGAGAAGCAGGCAACCTGCTGGACAAGGAACGCCTGCCCGATGAACTGGGGCTGAGCATCATCACCCATCTGGCGCAGGAGATTGATTACCAGCGGCTTGACGGAACAAACCGGGTGACCGTACTGATAAAAAAGGATTGAGACAGATACAGCAAACCGCAGGTATGAGGGAGTATATGGATACCACACGCATCAAACAGGCACGTGCAGCAGTTGTTACCGCACCGTTGAACACCCCCTTCAGGATTGCAACCGGCCAGCATGATCAACTGGAGAACGTCTTTCTGCAGATTGAGGCTGACAATGGCATCTTCGGCTATGGTGAGGCAGCGGTTGCCACCCATATCACCGGTGAGACCATTGAACAGACCCTGGCCAATCTGCAGCAGGTCGCAGGGCAGCTGGCCGGACGTAGCATTGACGATTATACAACCCTGATCAACGAGTTCCGGCCCTGCTTTGCTGCCAACCATGCCGGTCTGGCAGCCTTTGAGATGGCGCTGCTGGATCTGGTCAGCCGCAGTCGTGGCATACCGTTTGGCCGCCTGTTCAGCCCTGCCCCCGGCTGCAACCCCAGGCCCTGCTTTACCAGCGACATCACCATCGTGATCGGCAGTCTGGAAGAGGCGGAGAGTGCGACACGCCACTATGCGGACCAAGGGTTTAACGCCTTTAAAATCAAAATCGGCAAAGACCATGAGCTGGACCTGCAGCGGGTATTGATGGTCAAGCGGATCGCACCTGACAGCAGCCTGATCCTGGATGCCAACATGGGCTTTGATGCTGCAGGCATGCTGAAATTCCTGAAACAGCTTGAAGGGTACGGCATCCGCCCGATGCTGCTGGAACAACCGGTTCCCAAGGGGGATTGGGACGGTCTGACCGCCATCACCCGCGCACTGGAGGGTAGCGGCATGCTGGTCTGTGCTGATGAAAGTGTCGGTTCACTGGCAGCAGCTGAACAGGCGATTAAGCTACAGGCGGTCAACGCCATCAACATCAAGTTTATGAAGAGCGGCATCCTTGAATCAGTACAGATTGCCGAGCTGGCCTGCCGCAACAACATCAGGCTGATGCTGGGGGCGATGATGGAGAGCAGTCTGGCCATCACCGCTGCCGCCCACTTTGCCGCAGCCCTGGGCTGTTTTGAGGTAATTGATCTGGACACCACCTTCTTTATCAATGGCCCTCTGTCACAGAGTCCCTATCTGGATCAGAGCGGCAGGTTTGACCTGAGTACCCCGACATCCGGCATCGGGGTGGAACTGCAACTGCCATGATCCAGCAACCGCTGTTGATCATCATGGTCCTGCTGGCCATTGAACTGCTGGTGCTGTCAGTGGCCAATCACCAGCGGACCAGGGGCTGGTTCAATCTGTTGCCGCCAGTGTTCTGGATCTACTTTCTGCCGATGCTGGCCAGCACCTTTGGTCTGATTGACCCGAAAAGTCCGGTCTTCGGCATGATTACCACCTGGCTGCTGCCTGCCTGTCTGCTGCTGCTCCTGCTGCCGGTGGATATCAAGGCCATTCTGCGGCTTGGCCCCACTGCACTGGTCATGTTCTTTGTGGGCGCAGCGGGGATTGTTGCTGGTACAACCCTGGTATTCAGCCTGTTCAAGCCGTTGATCGGCCAGCAGTTCTGGTCTGGTTTTGGCGCCTTGTCCGCCTCATGGACCGGCGGCAGTGCCAACATGATCGCGGTCAAGGAGGCCCTGAGCGTGCCGGATCAGGTCTTTGCGCCGATGGTGATTGTGGATACGGTGGTGCCCTACCTCTGGATGGCAACCCTGATCGCCGGTGTTGCCCTGCAGCCGGCCTTTGATCAATGGAACAGGGCTGATCGCCGCATTATTGATGAACTTGGCAGCCGGTCCCTGGCAGCCGGGCAGGCAGTTCAGCAGCGGTTCAGTATGGGTGGTTTCTTGTTGATCCTGCCGGTTGCTGCTGCAGGAAGCAGCATGGCGCACTGGCTTGGACATCAGTTACCGGCAATCAGGGATGTGATCTCCGGTTACACCTGGACCATTGTCATTGTCTCTTTGCTGGGGTTGCTGCTTTCCTGCACCCCTGCCCGCAAGCTGGAGCAGTATGGTGCATCCAAAGCCGGCTCCTGGCTGCTCTACTTTGTGCTGACCGCCATCGGCGCCAAGGCATCGGTGGCCAGTATCGGCTCTGCTCTGGTACTGATCGGTGCAGGCCTGTTGATCATGCTGGTGCATGCCCTGTTTCTGCTGGTGGCCGCCCGGCTGCTGAAGGCACCGCTGTTTCTGGTGGCTGCTGCCAGCCAAGCAAATGTCGGCGGTGTGGCTTCGGCCCCGGTGGTGGCAGAGGTCTATCAACCAGGCCTGGCCTCGGTGGGGCTGCTGCTGGCCATTCTGGGCAATATCTTCGGCACCTATTTTGGCATCTTTTGCGCCCAGCTCTGCAGGATGCTGTAAGAAGGCATATACCCGGCAGTACTGACCTTCAGAAAAGAGGTTGTACTGGCGGCACGATTACAATAACCTCTCCCAACGGCATGACATTCTACCGCTAAAGGCACTGGCAAACCATGACGAACCGCAGACGATTACGCCCAAAAAATATCCGCACCCGTATTCTGTACGCCCTGTTGGGTACAGCACTGCTGTCACTGGTCTGTTTTGGCCTGGTTTCATTCTGGAGCATGAGCAATCTGGGGCATTCATCACTGAAAGGAACCGTCGGTCTCAGCCAGGAACTGCTGAAGATCAGTAAAGGTTCGCTTGAAACACTGACCCAGGAAGGACTGCTGAAGGCCACTGTGGACCAGGCCGCATTGATCGACGCCCAGTTCCGTGATGTGGAAAATGATCTGAAGGTGCTGGTGGACAGTGCCGAACGGATCTGGAGGTCACCCGGCCTTTACCCCCATAAACGGTCCTATTCCATTGCAGATCAGCCCCCTGACCCAAAGGCCGCCTCGGTCTGGCAGATTCCCCTGGGGGTACCTGCCAGCGCTGTTGCAACAGAACTGCAGACATCCTCCGCCATGGATGACTTCATGATCTCGGTCCTGAAGAGCAACCCGATCATCAACGACTGCAACCTGGCCACACCCCAGGGGCTGTTCCGGCGTTTTCCCTGGTCAGCCAATATTGATAAAAACTATGACGTCCGCAAACGGGACTGGTTTACCCGGGCGCTTAGCTCCGGCACCCTGGGCTGGAGCGAGCCGTATGTGGGAGTGATTGCCCGCAACCTGCGGGTCAACTGTTCTGCTCCGGTTAAAAAGAACAATAAAATTGTTGCCGTTATCGGCCTGAATGTCCCGCTTACCACCATTCAGGAGCGGATCATCAAGATGCGGATCAACAACCAGGGCAGGGCCTATCTGGTCTCAAAAGACCGGCGGATCCTGGCCCGCGAAGGTCTGGATACCAGCAGCAATGACTGGAGCGAGAAGCAAAAGGGAGAGTTTTTCTCCTTTGATGACCAGAAGGCGATGCCGCTGCTGGACAAAAACCTTGCCTCAGGCACCCCCGGCATCATGCGCGGCATGCTGGGAAAACAGGACAGTTTTGTGGCCTATGCCCCCTCCAGCACCACCGGTTGGTCAGTACTGTTTGCCCTGCCGGTTGAGGCGGTCTATGCCCCGATCCGCCCCACTGAACAGGCAATCGTAGCCCAGACCAAGGCTGCCAGCAGCCTTGTTTACCAACAGATCGGCATTACCATGGCTATTCTGGCAGGCGTTTTCCTGCTGGTGTTAGGCGGCGTCACCGTAGTTTCCCGCCGGGTAGCGGAAAAGATCACCGCGCCGATCCTTGAGCTGGAAACCGGTGCAGAGATCATCGGTAACGGTAACCTGGAACATCGTCTGCAACTGCAAAGCGGCGACGAAATCCAGCAACTGGCAGAGACCTTTAACCGGATGGCTGCCGACCTGTCCCGCCATATTCACGACCTGACCGTGACCACGGCAGCCAAGGAACGGATTCAGAGCGAGTTAAAACTTGCCACCGATATCCAGGCATCCCTGCTTCCCCGCATCTTTCCGCCCTTTCCTGAACGCAGCGAATTTGACCTGTTTGCCCTGATGGAACCGGCCAAGGAGGTGGGAGGGGACTTCTACGACTTCTTCTTCCTTGATCAACGCAGGATCTGCCTGATCATCGGTGATGTCTCCGACAAAGGGGTGCCGGCAGCCCTCTATATGATGGTGGCCAAGACCCTGCTGAAAAGCGAGGCGCTGCGGGATGAAACCCCGGCCCAGATCCTGGAGCGCACCAACGCCATCCTGGCCCTGGACAACGAGACATCCATGTTTGTGACTGTTTTCTGCGCCATTCTGGATACCGATACCGGCCAGCTCGACTGCGCCAATGCCGGGCACCTGCCGCCGCTGATCCAGAAGACTGATGGCAGCACTACCTACCGCAGCTTCTCCCCCGGCTTTGTACTTGGACCGATGCCGGATATCAGCTACCGGACCGAGCAGATCATGCTGCAGCCGGGCGAACTGTTCCTGCTCTACACTGACGGGGTCAATGAAGCGGTCAATCCGAGCCTTGAAGAGTACGGGGAAAAACGCCTGCTTGATTGCGTGGCAACCCATGCTGCTGCGACACCGGATCAGATCATTCACGCCATCCGGGCCGAAGTGCTGGACTTTGCCAGTGGTGCGCCGCAGTCGGATGATATCACCATGCTGGCGATCCGGTATCTGGGGAAGCAGGCATGATCTTGCGTCTGTTACTGTGCGCAGTACTGGCAACAGCCATGCTCTGCCCGACGCTTGCTTCAGCCAGAGAACGGGTTGAGATCGCCATGGTGCTCTGGCGGGGTGAGACCGAAGCAGAAAAAGGATTTCGTGAAAAACTGGCTGCATCGCCGGACTATGAGGTGGTGATTACCGCCTTTGACGCAGGCCAGAACAAGGAAAAGCTGGACAGGATCCTGGCCGGGCTGGACCCGAAACGCTTCCGCCTGGCCTACACCTTTGGCACCATGGTGACCCAGGCCGCCCTGCAGCAGACCAGCGACATCCCGATCATCTTCAACATTGTGCAACGTCCGGTTGAGGGCAGGATAGCTGCCAGCATGGAACGTCCCGGCAACAGGGCCACCGGTGCCTCCAACCTGGTGCCGATGGATAGCGCCTTCCGCACCCTTG
>DAIQQT010000321.1:0-3825 GCA_036786685.1 Trichlorobacter sp. | reverse complement strand
CTGAATGCAGCAAAAGACCAGATCATCAAGATTGCAAATGAAAACAACATAAACCTGAAAGACGAATTTGGAACACCTGACAAATTCAAGCAGTTTGTTTTTTCGCTGACCATTAAGATGATTATGGAAATAGGCAGCATGACAGTTGAGCAAGCATACAATATTGTAATGGGTGAAGGATCCTTTCAACAACTGTCTGATGATGTTTGGAATCAGTTGAACGCATGACCGCTGATCAACTTCGAGAGGCTCGCAAGGCGGCGGGCCTCTCCATGAAGCAAGCAGCCGAACTGAGCAACACGCCGTACCGTACCTGGCAAGATTGGGAAGGCGGCAAGCGCAGAGTCCCCGGCATAGCTGAAGCATGGTTGAGGCTATGGGCAGAACGCAACACAGGGGCATAACGAGCAACGAGTTAACTGGCTTGCGACTATGAAAACAAGAGACACCCAACTAACCAGAAAGGAACACGACCTATTCAGCGAGGAGTAAGCAAGTCCAAGTTGAATGAGCCGTTAGGGACAGGCAATGAAAGATGACCTGAAATGCCCGTATTGTGGTGCTGATAACGAGGTTTGCCACGACGACGGAAGAGGCTATGCCGAGGACACAGACCACGAAATGACATGCCGTGAATGCGGCAAGGCGTTTATTTTTAATACAACAATAATCCTGAGTTATGAGGCATTTGCGGCTGATTGCCTGAACACTGGAGAGCACAAGTACGAAAAGACCACAACAATACCGCCTGAAGCTGCGCGGTTGAGGTGTTGTTATTGTGGCCATGAAAAGCCGCTGCCGGTTTAGTGCCTAACGGCTTGAGGGTCAGCGGTTCACCGCTGCACCCGATGGTTATAAATGCCACTCACGCCGAGAAGAACAATAACGCCAGTATGCGGTTGTAGGCGCACCAGAGGCAGAGTAGCCTATCTCAGAGACGCGGCATTCGTTAGAGAAACGCGAGGCGAAACGGGAGTTTTCTGGTTCTCTACGGCAAAAACCAGAAATTAAAAATGGAGGCAATATGCTGAACTATTTTAAGGAACTGCTGGTGACACTTAGAGCAATCGAAAAACATTTAGAACACATAGCACGTTGCGTAAAAGTGGATCATCACAGACATGGAGATAGATATAGCGTGTCAACTAAACATTGGAACGACTAGGATATTTATAACCAACGTGATAACCGGCTTACGGGTTAACACCGACAGATGGGCAGGAGTGACCGACAAGAAACCGCCGAAATTCAGCGGGGAGTAAGTAAGTCCGGGTTGATTAGGCCGTTGTAAGTTTTTTGCGCCGCCGAAAGGCTGGCTGCGGAGCAGACATGAAAGTTTTGGATTTGTTCAGCGGGATAGGCGGTTTTTCTCTGGGATTACACCGTGCAGGAATGGAGACGGTGGCATTCTGCGAAATTGAGCCGTACCCACAACAGGTATTGAAAAAGAATTTTCCGGGAGTACCCATTTATGACGATGTACGGACCATTACAGCAGGAAGGCTGGCAGCAGATGGAATTGATACCGTTGACCTCATTTGTGGCGGCTTCCCCTGCCAACCGTTTTCCGTCGCCGGGAAGCAGCAAGGCAAGGATGATCACCGGCACCTCTGGCCGGAAATGTTACGCATTATTAAAGAGTTCCGGCCGACTTGGGTTATTGGCGAAAATGTTGCTGGCTTCGTCAGTATGGCACTCGACGAGGTGTGTGCTGACTTGGAAAACACAGGTTACGAAGTGCAACCGTTTGTTATTCCAGCTTGCTCCGTCGATGCCCCCCACCGGAGAGACAGAGTATGGATTATTGCCAACGCCACACGCCAGTTGCGGCACGGGAGCGGGTCTGCACGGCACGGGCGGACCAAACTTGCAAACTGTTGTGAGGATGTGGCCGACACCACAAGCGAACAAAACTACCGAGAGCGGGGAGATAACCAACTCGAATGGTTCACCGTGGGACGGGATAAGCAAGCCACATTCTGCAACAACTGGAAAACCGATAACAACAGCGTTAGCCGATGCAGTAAGACGGATGTACGCGACACCAACGGCACAGGACGCAAAGAACAGTACGCTACCACCGTCGCAAACAAACCGGGACAGTGTGCCGGGGAACTTGTTGCAACAGGGCCAGACTGGACAGTTGAGTCCCCTTTTTGTGGAGTGGCTGATGGGATACCCCGAAGGGTGGACCGACTTAAATGCTTAGGCAATGCGGTAGTGCCCCAGATCCCAGAAATACTTGGCAGGGCGATAATGCAAACCAAACTTGGTGCGTAGCACCAATGGCGCAAAAGACTTACAACGTTTACGAGATAACCGGCTGGCGATGCCGGAGTGGTGCTGCCTGAATTACCGACATACTTCCGACTGAGAAACTGGTGAAATTCAGCGCACAGTAAGCCAGTCCGAGTTGATTGAGCCGTTAGATTACGAAAGGGGACTACGATGATATTGACCGAGCAAAAATATAGGGCTGAACGAGGCAAAAGGGCTGACACATACCAATCATTTACCGCCACTGTTGAGGTTGGGCGAGACAGAAGGTTTTTGGTTGTGGAGTTGGATAACCTGACCCGCTGGCGTTCAAAAACAGAATACGCTGATTATCTGAGATGGGCAGCAAACGAAATAGAAAACCTGCCCATACCTGATTATGTGGAGCGTTATGAACCACCGCAGTCAGCAGAGTAACCTAACGATAAAGAGATAAGGGGATGGCGGCCTGATGGCAACAGATAGACTGCCGCCCCTTACACGACAAAGCATATAAAACGCCCAGAATCAGCCATTCCCACTTGATTGATTCGTTAGAGGCAGCAAAGGAGCCGGATTATGGGACTAACAATCACTTTGGGCCTGTGGATGATTCCTACGGCGATTACTCAGCATGGGAATAGGTGATATTTCTTTTTTGCGCTCAAAGCGCCCTGTCCGCCTGCCGGAAGTATTCAGCCGGCAGGAAGTGTGGCGGGTGCTTGATCGTCTGGATGGTGAGGGCTGGTTGTGGGGTGCCATCATGTACGGTTGCGGCCTGCGGCTTGAAGAATGCTGCAGCCTGCGGATAAAGGATGTTGATATTGACCGCCGTCTGGTCACCGTTCGCCAGGGCAAGGGCAACAAAGACCGAGTGGTGCCGCTCCCTGCCCTGCTGATCGAACCGCTGCAAAAGCAAATCCGCAAGCTGGAAGAGCTGCACGCCGGATATGCTGCCGCCCGAGTGCCGGTATCGCTGCCTGACAAATTGGATAAAAAATACCCGAATGCCCCCTATTCCTGGGAATGGTTCTGGTTGTTCCCGGCTGCAGGCCCGTGCGTTGATCCAAAGTGGCAAGGCAAGCTCTACCATGTACACAACACAGCTGTCCAGAAGCGGGTACGACGTGCCGTGTTGGCTGCCAGAATACCCAAAAAAGCAGGCTGCCACACCTTCCGCCACTCTTTTGCAACCCACTGGCTGGAAAATGCCGAAGGTAATCACGAAATAGCGCTGAAGCGTCTGCAGGAGCTGCTGGGCCACAAAGATGTCAAAACCACCATGGTCTACCTGCATCTGCTGCCCAAACTCGAAAACATAGCCAGTCCGCTTGACTGCAGAAAGGCCGCGTAATGGCATCATCAGAAGTAAGACTAACCAAAGCCCAGGCCATGCAGAGCCGCCGTGATGCCTGTAAAGAAATACCATGCTATCCGGTACAACACGGCAAGCCGCAGATATTTAGCTTCTTCCCATGGCAGAACAAAAAATAC
The DNA here is from genome assembly GCA_036786685.1 of Trichlorobacter sp. Taxonomy (GTDB): domain Bacteria; phylum Desulfobacterota; class Desulfuromonadia; order Geobacterales; family Pseudopelobacteraceae; genus Trichlorobacter. The sequence continues at coordinate 75 of DAIQQT010000321.1, read as the reverse complement.
ACCCCTGTATAGGAAAAACCATGAACTGTCCAAAATGCAACACAAAAAGGTACCAGGAGCTTTAAGAATGCCGCA
>DAIQQT010000320.1:0-3832 GCA_036786685.1 Trichlorobacter sp. | reverse complement strand
CCGAAACGGGCGGTAAAGAGTTCCAGCACCTCTGCAAACAGCGGCCTGCCCTGCATCTGCAGCAAAGCCTTGTCGCTACCCATTCGTCGGCTTTTGCCTCCGACCAGGATCGCACCGGTTATGTCTGGGTAAGTTGGTGATTGCATGGTTTAGGTACCTGTTGAAGCATAGCCACTACTGCTGGATGCGTCAACAGATCATCATGATTGAATGCTGTTAAGTCTGGCTAAAAAACAATCTGATTGACAGTCGCAGCAACGGTTGATAAACGATATAATAGTGTTATTATGGAAAATGACTGAAAAGTATTGATGTTATTAATCTGTAGTAAAATAAGTTTCTTGTAAGCTAAAAAACGGTTTTCTGTCTGTTCAGGGGGATTGTCCTGTTGCGGTTTTGACCCTTGATTTCTCGGTTGGTTTGACAACCGTTCTGCTGGGGGTCATTGCATAGTTAAAGTCTGCAGGTTGCAGTGTCGGTAACGTGTAGTCTGCTGTTTTATTGGTTATCCATCTCCGAGTTGTATGGCCTGTGGAAGCGGTTTCTATGGCGTGCAACCGCGGGTGTCGCGGGAAACGGCGGCGCCCTCCTTTTCTTGAAAAGGGGATGGTTGGCATCGGTATCCTACGATAACAACCAGACAAGGAGGAAACCAGATGACGGTATCGAGGCGTGATTTTTTCAAGCTCTCCGGGACCGGTCTGGCTGCAGCCGCATTCGGCTTCAGCCTGGCTCCGGTGGAGGCAAAGGCGGCGGATCTACCGATCCTGTATGCCAAGCAGACCACCAGTATCTGCCCCTACTGCGGGGTGGGCTGCGGTCTGATCGTCCACACCCAGCGGGGTGAGGTGATCAACGTGGAGGGTGACCCTGATCATCCGATCAACGAGGGGTCGCTCTGTCCCAAAGGCTCATCGATCTATCAGCTGCGGGACAACAAGGCCCGCCTGACCAAGCCGCTCTACCGGGCAGCAGGTGCCAAGGAATGGTCGGAGGTTTCCTGGGATTGGGCCCTGGATGAGATTGCCAAGAAGGTCAAGAAGACCCGCGACACCACCTTTATGCCCACCAGCAAGATCAAGGTGAACGATGTTGAGGTTGAGGCGGTGGTCAATCGCACCATGGGTATGGCTTCCGTTGGCAGCGCAGCCCTGGATAACGAAGAGTGCTACGTCTATCAAAAATTCCTCAGGGGGTTAGGTCTGGTGTACATTGAACACCAGGCCCGCATTTGACACAGCGCAACTGTGGCGGCTCTGGCAGAGTCGTTTGGACGCGGTGCAATGACGAACCACTGGATTGACCTGAAGAACTCTGATGTAGTCCTGATCATGGGGGCAAACCCGGCTGAAAACCACCCGATCTCCTTCCGCTGGATCATGAAGGCCAAGGATGCCGGGGCCAAGGTGATTGTTGTAGATCCACGCTTTACACGCAGCGCCTCAAAGGCGGATCTGTACATGCCGCTGCGCTCCGGCACCGATATCGCCGTGCTGGGCGGTATGATCAACTACATCATCAGCAACAGGCAGTACTTTGAAGAGTATGTCAAGCAGTACACCAATGCAACCTATCTGGTGAACGGTGATTTCAAGATGCCGGGCGAACTGGCCGGTCTGTTCTCCGGCTATGACCCCAAGAAGCGCAGCTACGACACCAAGGCCTGGTCATTCCAGAAGAACGCCGATGAGAGCGTGAAGAAGGACATGACCATGCAGGACCCCAACTGCGTCTTCCAGCTGCTGAAGAAGCATTACTCCCGATACACCCCTGAGCTGGTCTCCCGCATCAGCGGTACCCCCAAGGATAAGCTGCTGGAGCTGTACAAGCTGTACGCCTCCACCGGCGCGCCGGATAAGGCCGGTACCTCAATGTACGCCATGGGCTGGACCCAGCATACCGTGGGCAGCCAGAACATCCGTGCCATGTCCATCATCCAGCTGCTGCTGGGCAACATGGGGATTGCGGGCGGCGGCATCAACGCCCTGCGGGGTGAGGCCAACGTACAGGGCTCCACTGACCAGGGGCTGCTGTTCCACATCCTGCCCGGCTACCTGCCGGTACCTTCGGCTGATCTGAAGGATCTGGCCGCCTACAACGAGAAGTATACCCCCAAGAGCAATGACCCCCAGAGCGCCAACTGGTGGCAGAACCGTCCCAAGTACATCACCAGCTACCTGAAGGCGATCTACGGCGCCAAGGCCACCAAAGAGAATGACTTCGGCTATGCCTGGCTGCCCAAGCTGGATCCTGGCATGAACGGCTCCTGGATCACTATCTTTGATAATATGTACAAGGGCAAGTTGAAGGGTTTCTTTGCCTGGGGCCAGAACCCGGCCTGCTCCGGGCCCAATTCCAACAAGACCCGTATCGCCCTGTCAAAACTGGATTGGATGGTGACGGTCAATATCTTTGACAATGAGACCGCCTCATTCTGGAAGGGGCCGGGTATGGATCCGGCTCAGGTCAAGACCGAGGTGTTCCTCCTGCCGGCTGCGGCTTCCTTTGAAAAGGAAGGCAGCATCTCCAACTCCGGCCGCTGGGCCCAATGGCGCTACGAAGCGGTCAAGCCGCTGGGCAAGAGCAAGCCGGATGGCGAGATCATCCATGAGCTGTTCCAGAAGCTGAAAGCACTGTACGCCAAGGAAGGCGGCGCCCTGCCGGAACAGTTGCTGAACCTGACCTGGAACTATGGTTTCAGGCGAGCCGACGGCACCATCAAGGCCCTTGATCCCCATCTGGTTGCCAAGGAAATCAACGGTTACTTCCTGGAGGATGTTGAAGAAAAGCCGAAACCGGGGGCACCGCCTCCCAAGCCGGCGCCGGGCGCAGCACCGGGGGCCAAGAAGATGCTGGGCAAGAAGGGTGAACTGGTGGGCGGTTTTGCTGCCCTGCAGGCCGATGGCACTACCTCATGCGGCAACTGGATCTACTGCCAGAGCTACAACGAGAAGGGGAATATGATGGCCCGCCGGGTTAAAAAAGACCCCACCGGGCTGGGACTGTTCCCGGAGTGGTCCTGGGCCTGGCCGGTCAACCGGAGGATCATCTACAACCGCGCCTCCTGCAACCCGGAGGGCAAGCCGTACAACAGCAAACGGGCGGTGGTCTACTGGAACCCGACCGCTGTGCAGCCCACCGGTGCCCTGGGTGCCTGGGTGGGGGATGTACCGGACGGCCCCTGGCCGCCGATGTCAAATGAGAAGGAAGGGAAGAAGCCGTTTATTATGAGGGCCGACGGCGTGGCTGCCATCTTTGGTCCCGGCATGAAAGAAGGGCCGTTCCCGGAACACTACGAGCCGCTGGAGTGTCCGCTGGCTGAAAACATGCTCTCCAAGCAGATGAACAATCCGGCCATCAAGCTGTTCAAGGACCCGGCAGTGAAAGAGGACGTAGTGGCATCGTGTGACCCGCGCTTCCCCTACGTTGCCTCTACCTACCGGGTGACCGAGCACTGGCAGACCGGGGTTATGACCCGCAACACCCCCTGGTTGCTTGAGCTGCAGCCTCGGCTGTTTATTGAATTGAGCCCCGAGCTGGCCAAGGAGAAAGGGGTCAAAAACGGCGACATGATCGAGGTTACCTCAGCCCGGGGCATGGTTGAGGCGGTGGCCATTGTCACCCAGCGCTTCAAACCGTTCAAGATCGGCGACCAGGTGGTGCACCAGGTCGGCATGCCCTACTGCTACGGCTGGACCACCCCCAATGCCGGTGATTCTGTTAACCTGCTGACCCCCACGGTGGGGGATGCCAATACCATGATTCCTGAATCCAAGATGGACTATTCGCGCGGCTCCATTGCCGTGGCCCATAACGGTAATCTGGTTAACGC
>DAIQQT010000319.1:0-3858 GCA_036786685.1 Trichlorobacter sp. | reverse complement strand
TTTGTTGCTGCCTTTACGTAATAACAGTAATTCTGCTAAAAACAGACCAATAAAAGCCGGGGCCTATATGGCTGTTACCGCCTTTATGCTAGCCACGAATGTTATGACGGTGCTGTATGCGTTGGGAAGGTAGCCGTGGTACAGATCACTATTGAAGGAGGGTTGGCATGAAACAGATTATTAACTTTGCGCTGGGAGCATTGTTTCTTGGCATAGCAATCGGCGGAGCCTATGCTACCTGGGGCATGCTGCCCGCCGGACGGTATCCAGTCATTGTTGCAGGCATTCCTGCCCTGCCGTTTGTCTGGCTTTCCTGGCTGTTCCTGAAAAAGACCAAGTTCTCGGAGTTGTCACAAATATCGCTATTTTTGGTGGTGCTGACCGTGCTGATAGCTGTCGGTGTTACAATTTCAGTGCTTTCAGAGCATGGGATTATCAAGTAAATATTGCCCAAAAACTTAAGGAGAATAGCAATAATGTTCTATAAAGCTTCGATTTTAGGCATGCTCTGCATGTTTCTTTCTGGATGCAACACAAGTCAATATACAGAGATCAAAAACATCCTTAATGATCCTGCTCAGTACAAGAGTAAAGAGGTTAAAATTCATGGGAAAGTTTCGAACGTACTTGTGCTGCCACTTCTTGGCACAAAAACCTACAAAGTAAAAGATGGCAGTGGTGAAATCACTATCGTGACCAAAAACGCCCTACCAAATCAGGGTGAAATGGTTACTGTTATAGGCAATGCTACAAACACAATATCTATAAATGGAGAATCCTTTGGTTTACAAATAGATGAGGTCAAGAGACAATAAAGGGCATACCTCTAAGTTTTCACCGCCCCGGCTCCCCGGGGCGGTTTTTTTCATCCGCAATCCCTTATCTGTCCGTCTAATCCTCCAGGACCATCAACGTCAGGGAGGATACCATCATGCTATCCCATTCACCAGCAGCACTACTACGCAACCTTGTAGAGACCTTAACCCGACTGGTAGAACAACAGGGGGAACGGTTCGCCATCTTTACCCACCTGCTTGCAGCCCTGCTGATCAGTACCAGCCTGATGCTCTACCCCGGCAGCTTTCTGGCAACACCTGCCCTGATGGTTGCACTGACCCTGCTGCTGACGCCACCACTGGGGTTTGCGCTTTCTTTACGGGCAGAGCTGGAATGGCTGCTGGTTGCCCGCTTTGTTGGCCGAGACAGCATTGAGAGGCCACAATTGCTGGTGTTGTTATCAAGCCAGATGGCCTGTTTCGGATTGATCAGTCTGTTGGCAGCATTGACAGGTCTGGGGTTATTCCGACTGAGCGGTTCTGAATCTGTCATCGTTTATCCAGCAGCTTTGGGGCTGGCTCTGTTTCTCTGGCTGCTGCATGCAACCAATCGGGTTGAAATGAAGCTGTTAGGTATGAGGTCAGGCTGGCGCTTTATGTTGCTTTCATCGGCTGCAAGTCTTTTGTTTGTTGGCGGCTGCACACTGCTGGGCTGGCTGTTCATTCTGGCCCTGCGCCACAGCCTGCTGGCAGATCTGAATCTTATGATGATGTTCTTTTAAACGGGGGATACAGCGATGAAAACGATCACAGCCCGCCAAATAAAACTGTTCCTGTTTTTCAGCTATCTAATCGTGCTGGCCTTCCTGGCCTGGTATGACCAACCGCTTTCCGCTTCAGCTCACAAACTGATGCAGCGCCCGACCAAAACGGTTGAAGAGAGTACAAATGCCTACTACTACCTGATTGGCCTTAATTTTCCAGCAGCGTCTGCACCGGCTGCAGAAGGCAAGGCAGTGGTAGCCTGGTACAACAAAACCGTGCTGCAAGACAAGCAGTTTACTGATTTTTATCAGTATCCACCTGATTTTGAGAAAAAGAGAAGTGCCCTGCGGGTGAAAGGCTCTGTTCCCCGCTTCCATGAAAACGATAAAAACGGCAGTTTGCTTGAGTTTGCGGCCAATAATCCAGAAAAACTGCAAGAACTGTTACGGAATAACGAACTACTGCTCAGCCGCTACCGGACTCTGTTGACATACCGCCAGTATCAGGAACCGCTGGAGCTTGGCATCTGGATGCCGTTGCCCGGCTCATCCGCTTCGCTTGATCTGCACCGGTTATACCTGCTGAGTCTTGGGCAGCAGGCCCATAAAGGCAATCTTGCTGCTGCCGTTCAGGATGTGCAACAGACTATGGAATTCTGGCAGGCCATGGCCACTGCTGATACCAGCCTGCTTATGAAGTTTAATGCCTTTTCTGCGCTGCGCAGCACTCTGTATCTGGCTGCCGAGCTTGTAGGCGCACCCTCCATCACGCCTGATCTCCGACATACTCTGGTTCAGGTGCTGCAGTTTGATACCGGCAGATTACAGACTGCAGACACCTTGCGGGCCGAGGCTATCTGGGCTGAACGTACCATGGCAACCTTCAGGCGGCTGGCCAGAACATCCTCAAATCCAACCAACTGGTTACTGCTGGCATGGCTTAAACCCAACACCATGGCAAACCAGTTGTATGGTCAGTACCGTCATGATGCACAACTATCCCGGATGACAGCGCCAGAACTTGTTGACTGCCTGCAAAAACATGGCGGAAACGATCCGATTCAGGTCCGCAAATTTGACCTGCCCTTCATCTACAGCCCTTTGGGAGAGGCGCAGGCAATCAAGAGTTATGCTCTGCAATACACCGGATATGCCCGTAAGGTGCATGATCTGGAAGGAATCAGGCGCCTGTCTTTACTGAAACTGCAGGCCTATGAACATGGAATCACAGCTTCTTCTGTCCCTGAATATCTTGCAAATACTGGTGCTGACCTTGCCAATCCATATACCGGTAAACCGATGACATGGTATCCAGACCGCAAAAGTATTGGGTTTATATCGCCTGGAATGGAGAAACCAGTGGAGATGAGACTGTTTTAAAATAAAAAGCCCTGCCTGTTGCTTGCAAATAAAACGGCAGCGGGCAGGGCTTAACGCCTTTCAAAGCTGTTCAGATAGTATGTCATCCGGTACATGCTCCATGAGCTGTGCAACAGGACAGCCAAAATACGCGCAAAGCTTATCAATATTATCCGTCGTCGTATTATACCCCCGCTGGCTGCTGATCCGTGAGAGCGTGACTTTACTGATACCCGTCTCCTTGGCGATCATATCAAGAGTAACCTTCTTCCCTGTTTTAAACTTCCTCTCGGCAATCATTTCCTGCAGATAAAATCGGATCATTCGCCCCCCTAAGAAAACTTTTGCTGGTGTTGCTATAGCATCAAATAACACCAGCAAGCAACTCAATCTTTGTTTTATTATCATATATGATACTATAATACTTGACATGCAAACCGTTTTCTGACATACGTTGATTAACAAAACAACAGGAGGCTTCACCATGAAAACCAACCAGCCCGTAACCTATCTGACCACCGAGGAGTTAGCAACGCGACTGCACTATGCACCACGCTACATCCTCAACTGCCTGAAGGATTCTGTCCTGTTTGAGGGCATTCACTACATCAAGCCTTTTGGCCGCCGGAAAATCTTGTATCTCTGGGAGGCAATCGAGCGGGACATGCTTACCAGTTCTGCACAGGAGGTGCCGATGATTCCGATGGCACACGGAGGTATTTGCCATGGGTAATGTGAGTGTACGAAAAGAAACCGGAAAACTCTATTTTGATTTCCGCTACCAGGGACAGCGCTGCCGAGAGCAGACACTGCTGGAAAATACCCCTGAAAACATCCGTAAAATGCAGGCGATGCTGAAACGGATAGATGCAGAAATAACCTTGGGAACATTTGACTACGCCCGCTATTTTCCAACATCCCCCTGGGCCAAGCGGTTTCAGCAAACAGGCAGTGTAACT
>DAIQQT010000318.1:0-3867 GCA_036786685.1 Trichlorobacter sp. | reverse complement strand
TTCAACAGGCCGGTATAACCGGACTTGATGCCGTACACTTCCCACTGGCGGTTGTAGGCAGCCATGGTAACGGCTTCGATGACGGCGTTCAGACCCGGTGCGTCGCCGCCGCCGGTGTTGATGCATATTTTCATCCGTTTTGACATGGGGTTCCTCCCGGAGGTTGATTATTCTGAAAACAGCAGTTTGCCGCAAAAGAACACAAAGATATAAAAGAACAACACGCAGTCAAAATCTTATGTAAAGCACCTTGCAGGTCTGTTTTGAACCTGTTCTAAACGTTTGAAGTTCTTTGTGATCCTTGCGATCTTTGGCGGCCAATTTGTTTGTTCAGGTTTATTCGTCTTCTGTGCCATTCCAAAGGGCCTCGCTAAAACCAAGACCGCGGGCGGCATACTGTTCCTGCTGGTTCAGGTCGCTCCACTCTTTGTCAGAGCTTGCCGGTGCATTGTTGTCATCCCAGCGATCCTGATCCCAGCCCAGCGCGCTCCAAAGCTGTTGTTCCATTGCGCTCATATCCTCCCAGCCCAACTGCTCCCAGATGCGTGGATTGTCCTGCATGTTTCGGACACTCATAATGGTCTCCTGTGTAGATAAAATAGGGGGTGAATATCTTTGTGCAGATGTGTTTATTCCGGTTTTCGCTTAGGACCGGGCTTTTGTGGTCTCAACGTTCTGCCAAGCAGGTTTTCAAGCTGTTCAACAAACGTCTCTTTGCCAAGGGGCCTGACGGAACGTTCATGTTTGTGGAAGGTTGTCATTTCGTCTTCGGATGCAGTGGATAGAAAACTGCCCCAGTTGCCTATCAATGATTAACGGTTTAACCTTCACCAACGTATCATCCTGAGCAAGCAGGTGAGCCTTGGCACTACTCCAGGAATACTCTTGTGGCAGTGCCACAATTCCGGCGGTAACCGGGGGCATTTCAACATATCGGGCAGCAGTAAATAGGTAGGAATCGTCCATCGAAAACGATGCAAACCGCTCCTGCCACAGGTGGCCACGCCACTTTTCGCTAAAATTGATCCTACGGGTATAGCGACGGTGTGCTTTTCCAATTGCACGGGCAAGTCCTTCTTCAGGCTCTGGTACGGCAATCAGGTGAATATGATTAGGAATCAGGCACCATGCCCAGATTTCTACATAATATTTATCACACCATTCAGCCATAAGGCTTAGGTCAGTCTAATAGTTATCATTATAAAAAAGGTCTGCTGGCGGCGGTTACCCCCGCTGAGTGATGTGGTGAGGGATGCCGGGGGCTATAACTCGTGCAATGCGTGCCATGCCAGAATCGTAACAGAAACGTGATGCTTGTCAAATAAGTATACTGTCATCAGAATTCACTGATGATTTACGAAATCACCAATATTGACGCTGTTTGCTCAAGGTGAAACTTTTACCAGAACCGTAATTGCCCTGCAAAGATTGCTAGAACATGAATTAGATGTGGCGATTATTATATTTTTGTCCATTGACATATTTCCTAATAAATTTTGAGAAGATGGAATTGATACAGTACCATCTGAGCTAATGGCGAAGGTGACGGTACTAGTAGTATGGGGTTCGTTATTACTATTTCCAGTGCCTGTAATAGTAGCAAGGCCACTCTCATTGATTGTAATGGTAGAACGATACCAAGCCATATTGTAAAAATTACCATTAATGTCATTAATTGACTGCAAATTATGTGATTTCCATGTTCCTTTTAAGTCTTTTAGCGAGTATGTGACCGTGTAGTTAGGACAAAATGAAGGCGGTTGAGCTCCTCCAGCGACGATTGCGGCACACATGGTATCTAGCGTTACTTGACCAGGTGCCCCGGTGTCTCCTTTTGGTCCCTGAGTACCCGTCAGAGAAATTCCTGCTCCCCATATGCCATTGTAAGGGCCATAAAGCTTCTTATTAGTGGTGTCGATGTAAAAATCTCCAACATTTCCAATGATCGTAGGCGCACCGCTGCCGTTCAAAATACTCTTACCGTCTTTGGGGGCCGTTTTTACCGATGATCCATCTGGAAACTCCAGACTGTCTGTATTAAAAGTAAAAGAACCACTGATTGCGCTACTGGTAATCAATGTTCCAATCACTAGGCAGCATGTAACCACTTTCCATCTTTTTAGCATTATCCTCTCTCCTTTGAGCTCCATAAAATTCAGGTGTTTTAACGGCAAATTTCGGTGACAGTTTACTTAATTCCAATTCAGAAATGAGTGTTCTGCACCATCCGTAAAGAGTTGATTTATCGTTCTTGCCATTTAAACAGATCAAGCATGCGGATTTCATCAGAAGTTATGCGATAGATTACAGTATACCCCATAAAAACCAGGTCTCGCAGTGTCTCATCATTAAAATAGCAAGATTTCTTACAGGCTAAGGGTGTTTCTGGAACCTGTTCAATACGGTTTTTTAGGCGGTTCCGAAAGTTTCGAGCAGCACCAGGGTTGTCTTTGGCTATAAAGGCCAGTATCTCCTGTAGCTGATTTCTAAACTGCTCTTCGTAGATAATCTGCATTACTTGCTATCCACTGCCAGACCATCCCAGAAGGTGTCATGATCTGTATAGGAACCACGTGCCTCTGCCTGCTGTACCCGCTCGCGTACTACCTGTACAGATGACACAACAAATGATGCTTCACCTGGATCCAGCACGCTGACATGTTCAATCATGCCATGCTTCAGATGCTCTATAATGTTTTTAAAAGCTGGGAATTCAACATCATTAATTGTTAATTGTACAAGCATGTCATCTGCCTCCTTTGCTATAAAAAACAGTATGTTATAATGTTGTCAGCCTACCTTGCAGAAGATTAGCTGTCAATAGTGGAATTAGGGGACAGGGGACAGTATTAATTATCTAGCTGTCTGCTGTTTACTCTGTTTTCCTTCCCAGCTTCTTCATCCAGGCCATCCGCTCCAGAATATTCTTCTCGTAGCCGTGCCCTTTGGGGTCATAGAACTTCCGGCCCTGCAGCTTTTCCGGCAGGTATTCCTGCTGGACATAGCCGCCTTTAAAGTCATGGGCATACTGGTAGCCTGCGTGGTAGCCCATCTCCTTCATCAGCCTGGTGGGGGCATTGCGGATATGTAGCGGCACCTCCAGTGCGCCGGACTTGCGCACTTCTGACAGGGCTTCATTGATCCCCACGTACGAAGCATTTGATTTGGGGGCGGTGGCCAGGTAGGTGACTGCCTGGCCCAGGATAATCCGGCCTTCAGGCATCCCCACCATCTGAAATGCCTGCAGGGCGGAGACAGTTACCTGCAGGGCGCGGGGATCGGCATTGCCGATGTCTTCCGAGGCCAGGATAATCATCCTGCGCAGGATAAAGAGCGGGTCTTCCCCGGCCTCCAGCATGCGGGCCAGCCAGTAGAGGGCAGCATCAGGATCACTGCCCCGCACGGATTTGATAAAGGCAGAGATGACGTTGTAATGTTCTTCGCCACCCTTGTCGTACAGCAGCGCCTTCTGCTGCATCGCCTCCTGGGCGATCTCAAGGGAGATCAGGCCGTCCTGGGCCAGTCCTGCTGCCACCTCCAGGGTGTTTAACGCCTTGCGGCCATCTCCCTGGGCGGCCTCAGCCAGAAAGGCGAGGGCATCATCCGCAATGGCAAGCTGCAGGCTGCCCAATCCCTTGTCAGAATCAAGCAGCGTTTTTTGAAGCAGGGCGGCAAGCTCATCTGTCTCAAGCTGTTTCAGGCGCAGGACCCGGCAGCGGGAGAGCAGGGGGGCGATTACTTCAAAGGAGGGGTTTTCCGTGGTGGCCCCGATGATGGTGACCAGCCCTTTTTCCACGGCAGGCAGAAAGGCGTCCTGCTGGGCCTTGTTGAAACGGTGGATCTCATCCACAAACAGGATGGTGCGGA
>DAIQQT010000317.1:0-3869 GCA_036786685.1 Trichlorobacter sp. | reverse complement strand
AGGAAATAGAATTCCCATGGCCCATTGCACGAGCTGTTCAGCAGCACCATGAACGTCTGGACGGCAGCGGGTATCCAGCTGGACTGACTGGCAACGAAATTCTCCTTGAAGCGCGAATAGTTGGAGTTGCGGACGTGGTTGAAGCCATGTCGTCCCACCGTCCGTATCGCCCTGGCAAGGGAAAAGAGTGTGCCTTGCAGGAAATTAAGCATGCCAGGGGAACGGCCTATGACTCCCGTGTTGTTGATGCCTGTCTGGCAGTATTCAGGAGCGGATATCTGTTGGCTTCTGAGTAAAAATGCAATTTAGTGGTATAATATAAACAGATGAATCTGGACTTATGGGGGCTCCATGACAGGACAACAGAGAAAATGGCTGCTGAGAGCTGCCGTGCTGCTGGGGCTGGCCGTAGCGGGCATTGTCGCCTGGCAGAAGATTGGCGGTAACGGCAAAGATACCGGCATTGTCAGCGGTAACGGCCGCATTGAGGCGGTTGAGATCGATGTCAGTACCAAAGTAGCCGGACGGGTCAAGGATATCCTGGTCAGCGAAGGGGCGTTTGTGACCGCCGGTCAGGTTGTGGCGGTCATGGATACCGAGACCTTGGAAGCCCAGCTATGGCAGGCCCAGGCGCAGTTACAGCAGGCCCGGAGCGCGGTTGCCACGAGCCAGAGCCAGCTTGCTCAACGCCAAAGCGAAAAGGCGGCAGCCTTGGCTCTGGTCAGCCAGCGGGAGGTTGAACTGGTCAAGGCCCGCCAGCATGCGCGCCGCTCTGCAGAACTGGTGCAGGACCGGGCAATTGCAAAGCAGGATGCCGATGACGATGCGGCACTGCTGAGAAGCGCTGAGGCGGCGCTCCATGCGGCCCAGGCCCAGAGCGCAGCGGTTGATGCAACTATCACGGCAGCCAGAACCCAGATTGGTGGAGCACAATCTGCGGTGGAGGCAGCCCGGGCCAATGTCGAGCGGATTCAGGCCGAGCTGCGTGACAGCACCTTGAAGTCACCCCGCGATGGCCGGGTGCAGTACAAGGTGGCCCAGCTCGGTGAAGTGGTGGCGACAGGCGGGCGTGTATTAAGCCTGGTTGACTTAAGCGATGTCTATATGACCTTTTTCCTGCCCACCACCGAGGCTGGCAAGCTGGCTATGGGCAGCGAGGTGCGGCTGGTGCTGGATGCTGCCCCGCAGTATGTGATTCCGGCCAGGGTATCGTTTGTTGCCGATGTGGCCCAGTTTACCCCCAAGACGGTGGAAACCGCCAGCGAGCGTGAGAAGCTGATGTTCCGGGTGCGGGCACGGATTCCGCCAGAGCTGCTGAAGAAACATATCACCCGGGTCAAGACCGGCCTGCCCGGCGTGGCTTGGGTACGGCTTGATACCACCAAACCCTGGCCAGCCCGTCTGCAGATCAAACTGCCGCAATGAACAGAGCCGGTACGCCAAACGGGTATCCGGCTTTGCCGCCTGTAGCCCGCCTGCAGGGAATCAGCCTGCGCTACGGCAAGACCGTGGCGTTGGCAGAGATCAACCTTGAACTGCCTGCCGGCTGTATGGTCGGTGTGATCGGTCCGGACGGCGTGGGTAAATCCAGCCTCTTTTCGCTGATTGCCGGTTCACGGGCCATCCAGACCGGGCAGGCTGAGGTGCTGGGCGGCAGCATGGCTGACCGGCGGCACCGCCGGGATGTCTGCCCCCGGATAGCCTTTATGCCGCAGGGATTGGGTAAAAATCTCTATCCAACCCTCTCTGTTTTTGAAAATGTAGATTTCTTTGCTCGTTTATTCGGCCATGAACGTCAGGAACGCGAACATCGCATTGACGAACTGTTGCAGGCCACCGGACTGGCACCTTTTGTCGACCGGCCTGCCGGTAAGCTCTCCGGGGGGATGAAACAGAAACTGGGGCTCTGTTGCGCCTTGATCCACGATCCCGACCTGCTGATCCTGGACGAACCCACCACCGGTGTTGACCCCCTCTCGCGTCGCCAGTTTTGGGAGCTGATTGAGCGGATCAGGACCGGTCGGCCCGGCATGTGTGTGCTGGTCGCCACCGCCTATATGGAGGAGGCAGCCCGGTTTGACTGGCTGGTCGCCATGAATGCCGGCCAGGTGCTGGCTACCGGCACTCCGCAGGGATTATTGGCACAGGCTGACGCCGCAACCCTGGAGGAAGCCTTCATTAATCTGTTGCCCCGAGAGCAACGCGATCGGTACCAACCGGTGGTCATACCTCCTCGTGAGGTGGATGCCAGTGACGTGACCGCCATTGAGGCCCATGCTCTGACCATGCGTTTCGGTGACTTTGTTGCAGTTGACCAGGTCAGCTTCCGGATCGGCCAGGGGGAGATCTTCGGCTTCCTGGGCTCGAATGGCTGCGGCAAGACCACCACCATGAAAATGTTGACCGGACTGCTGCAGGCCAGCGCAGGTGAAGCCTGGCTCTTTGGCCGTCCGGTGGACTCCCGTGACATTGAGACACGTCGCCGGGTTGGTTACATGACCCAGTCCTTCTCGCTTTACAGCGAGCTGACGGTGCGGCAGAATCTGGTTCTGCACGCACGTCTCTTCAGTATGCCGGAAGCAGAGATCCCTGCCCGTGTTATCGGGATGGCGGAGCGCTTCGGGCTGAATCAGGTGATGGAGAGTTTGCCCGATGCCCTGCCGCTGGGGCAGCGCCAACGCCTTTCGCTGGCGGTGGCCATGATTCATGGCCCGGAGATGTTGATCCTCGATGAACCGACCTCGGGGGTTGACCCCGTGGCCAGGGATGCCTTCTGGCAGATCATGGTTGACCTTGCCCGGCAGGATAAGGTCACCATCTTTATCTCGACCCACTTCATGAACGAGGCGGAACGCTGCGACCGGATCTCACTGATGCATGCAGGCCGGGTGCTGGTCAGTGACACACCGGCGGCGCTGAGGGCGGCTCGCGGTGCAGACACGTTGGAAGAGGCGTTTATCGGCTACCTGAAAGAGGCCATTGATACGGTAATACCTGCCTCCACTGAAGCCGTTGCCGGACCACTCGATGCTTCTCTTGCCTTCAATCATTCTCAGTCCGGTATTACAACAGCCCAATCAGGCTTCGTCAGTCTGCAGCGTCTGTTCAGTTATGCCCGGCGTGAGGCGCTGGAGCTCATGCGTGATCCGATCCGACTGACCCTGGCCCTGCTGGGGAACGTGATCCTGATGTTTGTGATGGGCTACGGCATTACCATGGATGTGGAGAACCTGACCTTTGCCGTGCTCGACCGGGATCAGACGCCGATCAGTCGTGATTATCTGCTCAACCTTGCCGGTTCACGCTACTTCAGTGAGCGGCCGGCCCTTAAGGATTATGCAGATCTGGATCGCCGCATGCGTGCCGGTGAAATCAGCCTGGCCATCGAAATCCCGCCCGGTTTTTCCCGCGATCTGCAGCGGGGCTCACTGGTTGCTGTCGGTGCCTGGATTGACGGTGCCATGCCGCAACGGGCTGAAACAATCCGAGGTTATGTGCAGGGGATGCATGCCCAGTGGTTGACGTCCCTGGCCCGGGAAAAACGGGGCGCATCGGCCACGGCCTCCGCAGCTGAGATCGAGATCCGCTATCGCTACAATCCTGATGTCAAGAGCTTGGTGGCAATGGTGCCGGCAGTCATTCCGCTCCTTTTGATGCTGATTCCGGCCATGTTGAGCGCTCTTTCAGTGGTGCGTGAAAAGGAGTTGGGCTCGATTGTCAATCTCTATGTCACCCCGGTGACCCGGCTGGAGTTTCTGCTGGGCAAACAACTCCCCTACCTGACACTGGCCATGCTGAGCTTTCTGATGCTGACCCTGCAGGCGATTTTTATCTTCGGGGTGCCGTTGAAAGGCAGTTTTGCAGCCCTG
>DAIQQT010000316.1:0-3896 GCA_036786685.1 Trichlorobacter sp. | reverse complement strand
AGTCCGGCATCCCCACCGTGAACGGCTCCATCGTGTTTGATGAGCGTTTTGCCGGTAAACCGCTGGTGTTCTGCGGTACTGCCGGGATGATGCCTGCACAGGTGAACGGTATTCCGGGCCATGAGAAGAGCATCAAACCGGGCGACCTGATCGTGATGGCCGGTGGCAGGATCGGCAAGGACGGCATTCACGGCGCCACCTTCTCGTCTGAAGAGCTGAACGAAAACTCACCGGTTACGGCGGTACAGATCGGCGACCCGATCACCCAGAAACGGATGTTCGACTTCCTGATCCGGGCCCGCGACAAAGGACTGTACCGCTTTATCACTGACAACGGCGCAGGGGGCCTCTCCTCCTCCATCGGTGAGATGGCTGGTGAGTGCAACGGCTGCAGGATGGACCTGGCCAAGGCTCCCCTCAAGTATCCCGGCCTCAATCCCTGGGAAATCCTGATCTCCGAGGCCCAGGAGCGGATGTCCATGGCGGTTCCGCCGGAAAAACTGGATGAATTCATGGCCATGTCCAAACGCTTTGGCGTGGAATCAACCGTACTGGGTGAGTTTACCGACAGTGGCACCTTCCATATCCAGTACGGCGATGCAACCGTGGCCTGGCTGCCGATGAAGTTCATGCATGAAGGTCTGCCGCCAATGCAGATCCCGGCCAAGTGGCAGCCACCGGTTAACCCGGAAGCACCGGCACAACACAAGGACGACTGGACCGCTGACCTTTTGGGACTGTTGGGGCAGCTCAACATCTGCTCTAAAGAATCTGTCGTACGCCGCTACGACCATGAGGTGCAGGGTGGTTCCGTGGTCAAGCCGTTCACCGGTGTTACCAACGATGGTCCGTCTGATGCGGCGGTGGTGCGGCCGATCCTGGATTCCTACAAAGGGGTGGTGGTCTCCCACGGCATCTGCCCCCGTTATTCCGATATTGATGCCTACCACATGGCCGCCAACGCCCTTGATGAGGCGCTGCGCAACTATGTGGCAGTGGGCGGCAACCCGAACCACTGGGCCGGTCTGGACAACTTCTGCTGGTGCGATCCGGTCCTGTCTGAGAAGACCCCGGACGGCCCCTACAAGATGGCCCAACTGGTACGGGCCAACCAGGCGTTGCTGGATTACTGCGTGCCGCTCAACCTGCCGTTGATCTCCGGCAAGGACTCGATGAAGAACGACTTCTACGACGGCTCCACCAAGATCTCGATCCCGCCGACCCTGCTGTTCTCGGTGATCGGCACCATCCCGGATATCAGAAACGCGGTCACCATGGACTTCAAGCGTCCCGGCGATATTATCTGCCTGCTGGGTGCCACCAAAGATGAACTGGGTGGTTCCGAATATCTGGCCATGCAGGGCTACACCGGTAACAAGGTGCCCAAGGTGGATCTGGCTTCGGCGCTGGCCCGTTACAAGGCGCTGCATGGGGCGATCATGTCCGGTCTGGTGGCATCATGCCATGACCTGTCCGATGGCGGTCTGGCCGTGGCTTTGGCTGAGTCAGCCTTCTCCGGCGGCTTCGGCTGTCGGGCAGAACTGGCCAATGTCCGCTTTGAAGGGGATAGCCGCTACCGTACCGATGAACTGCTGCTGTTCTCTGAATCCGCCTCCCGCCTGCTGGTAACGGTACACCCGGCTCAGTGGTCGGCCTTTGAAGAGGCGATGGCCGGTACGGTCTTCAGCCAGATCGGCCAGGTATCAGATACTGACCTGGTCAGCATTGCCGGACTGGAAGGCAAGACCGTGCTGCAAGGCAGCCTGGAACAACTGAAAACAGCCTGGCAACAGCCGCTCAAGGAGCTGTAGGCGGCTATCGCTTCCATGTCCGCCTCCATCCAGCATACCCTTAAAACCGTCTTTGGTTTCCATGACTTCCGCCCTCCACAGCAGGAAGTTATTGAGCGGGTTCTGGCTGGCGAGGATGTTTTTCTGGTAATGCCAACCGGCGGCGGCAAATCGCTCTGTTACCAGATACCGGCCCTGCACCGGGACGGAGTAGCTGTTGTTGTTTCGCCCTTGATCGCCCTGATGAAAGATCAGGTGGATGCGCTGATTGCAAACGGAGTACAGGCAGCCTGCCTGAACTCGTCACTCTCTGCGACTGAAGCCGGCAAGGTATTTCAGCAGTTGGACAAGGGCACGCTTGATCTCCTGTATGTTGCCCCGGAACGGCTGATGATGCCGGAATTTCTGGAACGGCTGGGCATGTTGAAACTGGCGTTGTTTGCCATTGATGAGGCCCACTGTATCTCGCAATGGGGGCATGATTTTCGTCCCGAGTACACCCAGTTGGGCCGTCTGCGACCGCTGTTTCCCGGTGTGCCGATTGTAGCGATGACCGCTACGGCTGATCCGGAAACCCGCAAGGATATTCTGGGGCAGTTGGGGCTTACTGATGCAGCAGTTTTTGTCGCCGGTTTTGATCGCCCCAACATCACCTATACGGTCATCCCCAAGCAGAAGCCGCTGGCCCAGCTTGGATCATTTCTTCGCAACCGTCGTGATGAGGCAGGTATTGTCTATGCGTTAAGCCGCAAACGGGTCGAACAGGTAGCCAAACAGTTACAGGCCGCCGGGTTTAGTGCAGCCGCCTACCATGCCGGTCTGCCGGACGATGAGCGCAGACATGTTCAGGAGGCATTCCAGCGGGATGACATCCGCATTGTAGTGGCCACGGTGGCCTTTGGCATGGGGATAGACAAACCAAACGTCCGCTTTGTGGTGCATTTTGACATGCCCAAGAGTGTGGAGAGCTATTATCAGGAAACCGGACGGGCCGGACGGGATGGCCTGCCATCCGAGGCATTGATGCTGTTTGGCATGGGGGATGTCATGACCGCCCGCAAGCTGATTGAAAACAGCGATAACGCCGAACGGGTCAGAATCGAGATCCAGAAACTGAACGCCATGGTGGCCTATGGCGAGGCACTTACCTGCCGCCGTCGTGCCCTGCTCTCCTATTTTGGCGATCAACGGGATCATGACTGCGGTAACTGTGACATCTGCACTGATCCCCCCCGGCAATTTGATGCCACGGTACAGGCGCAAAAAGCGCTTTCATGCGTCTACCGGACCGGCGAACGTTTCGGCATGATGCACCTGATTGAGGTGCTGCGGGGCAGTAAAAACCAGCGGGTACTGGATCTGAAGCACGACAAGCTCTCCACCTGGGGGATCGGCGCGGACACACCGGCAACGCAGTGGGAAAACATCATCCGCCAGCTGATTCATTTGGGGTATCTGACCCAGGATTTTACCCGCTTTGGCGCGCTTTCCCTTTCTTCTGCTGCCCGCCCGGTGTTAAAAGGTGAGACCACGGTTACTCTGGGGATGCCCCGTAATACCGTGGAGACGGTGGAACGGACCAGAAAACGGGCAGGTAGCAAAAAAGATTACGATCAAGCCCTGTTTGACAAACTACGGGCACTGCGTAAACAGATTGCCGACAGTGCTAAACTGCCTCCGTTTGTGGTGTTTTCTGATGCGACGCTGGCTGAAATGTCACGCAGGTATCCCCAAAACCATCTGGAGATGCGCCAGGTAACTGGTGTCGGAGATCGCAAGCTGCAACAATACGGAGATGCATTTCTGGCAGAGATCAGGCAGTATCAGGCAGGAGATAACGAAACCTACAGGGTGGAAGAACCACCTATCGAGACAGAAACAGGGACCAGTGCATGAAACAGACACGAGCAATTGTAATAACCGGTAACGGCACCAACTGTGAGACTGAAGCGGCCCACGCCTGCAGACTGGGCGGTTTTGATGAGGCGAAGATAGCCCATATTGCCGAGATTCTGTCCGGCGAAGTCCGTCTTGACGACTATCATTTCCTGAACCTGACCGGCGGTTTTCTGGACGGTGACGACCTGGGCAGCGCCAAGGCTCAGG
>DAIQQT010000315.1:0-3900 GCA_036786685.1 Trichlorobacter sp. | reverse complement strand
CATCGCCACCCACCTGCCCCGGATGGCAAAACTGCAGCCGGATACCACGGCGATCATCTTTCCCAAAGGTAATCAGCGCCTGACCTTTCAGGAGCTTGACCGGCTCTCTGACCGGATCTGCCATGGCTTGATCCGCTCCGGCATTACCCGCGGTACCCGTACCGTGCTGATGGTTACTCCTTCGCCGGAGTTTTTTGCCCTGACCTTTGCCCTGTTCAAGGTGGGGGCGATACCGGTGCTGATTGATCCAGGCCTGGGGATCAAAAATCTGAAGTCCTGTCTGGCTGAGGTACAACCACGCGCCTTTATCGGCATCCCCAAGGCGCAGGTTGCTCGCCTGCTGTTCGGCTGGGCAAAGGACAGTCTTAAAACCATCATCACCGTTGGTCCGCGTCTGTTCTGGGGCGGTATAACCCTTGACAAACTCATACAACAAAGCCCTGACAAACCCTTTGAGATGGCCGTTACGGCGGCAGATGATCAGGCAGCAATTTTATTTACCAGCGGCAGCACCGGCCCCCCTAAAGGTGCAATTTACAGTCATGGCAACTTCAGTGCCCAGGTTGAGGCGTTGCAGCAGGTCTACAGGATCCAGCCGGGCGAGATTGATCTGCCCACCTTTCCCCTGTTTGCCCTGTTTGCGCCAGCCCTGGGGATGACCGCAGTGATTCCGGAGATGGACTTTACCCGGCCCGGTTCGGTTGATCCGCAAAAGATCATTTCCGCCATCACCAGTCACAAGGTCACCACCATGTTCGGCTCACCAGCCCTGATCAACCGGGTTGGCCGCTATGGTGCTGAGCAGGGCATTAAACTGCCGACCCTGCAGCGGGTGATTTCAGCAGGAGCACCGTTTCCGGCTGTGGTGCTGGAGCGCTTCTCGCAAATGCTTGCTGATGGGGTGGAGATCTTTACCCCCTACGGTGCCACGGAATCGTTGCCGGTCTGTTCCATTGGAAGCCGCGAGATACTTGGTGAGACACGCGTTATTACCGAGAACGGCGGCGGGGTCTGCATCGGCAGGCCGGTTGATAGTATCCGGGTCGAGCTGATCAGAATCAGCGATGAACCGATTACCGTCTGGGATGATGATCTACGTGTTGCACCGGGCCAGGTTGGCGAGATTGTGGTGCAGGGCCCCCAGGTGACCCGTGGTTATTTCCAGCGGCCGGAGGCAGATCTGCTGTCCAAGATCAGCGATCCTCAAGGTGGTTTCTTCCACCGCATGGGTGATCTGGGCAGACAGGATGAGACCGGCAGACTCTGGTTCTGCGGTCGCAAGTCCCACCGGGTTGAATCTGTACATGGCCCGCTATTCACCATCCCGGTGGAAGCGATCTTTAATACCCATCCCGCGGTGTTTCGCAGTGCCCTGGTCGGTGTCGGCCCCCAGGGTAATCAGCAGCCGGTGATCTGCATTGAACTGGAAAAGGGAATCAGCACCAGTCAGGAACAACTGCACACAGAACTGCAGGTGCTGGCAACAGGTCATCCCCATACCAGCAGTATCACGACTATCCTGTTCCACCCCGCTTTCCCGGTGGATATCCGCCACAATGCCAAGATCTTCCGTGAGAAGCTTGCTGTCTGGGCAGAGAAACAGATCCATGGCTAACGGGTTCGATTTCGGGCGTAGAGCAAGGCGGCGAGGAAGAGCCGACGAAGGCGTACAAAGTAGTACGTCGAGGAGTGTGATGACGAGACAACGCAGCTATACGTTTGAAGGCGAAGCCGTATGAAGGCGTTAGTTACCGGTGGCGGCGGATTTCTTGGTGGGGTAATCGTCAGAATGCTGCGTGAGCAGGGAGCTCAGGTGGTCAGTCTTTCCCGTGGCAGGTATCCGGTGCTTGATAATCTTGGCGTTGAGCAGAAACAGGCTGACCTTACTGACAAAGCCGCAGTGATCAAAGCCGCAGAGGGATGCGACTGCATCTTTCACGTGGCTGCCAAGGCCGGCATCTGGGGCAGCTACAACGACTTCTATCAGGCCAATGTAACCGGCACCGGGAACGTACTGGAGGCCTGCCGGGTACATGGCATCACACAACTGGTCTACACCAGCTCCCCCAGTGTGGTATTTGATGGCAATGATGTCGAGGGTGGCAATGAATCCCTGCCCTACCCTGACCACTACGAAGCATATTACCCGCAGACCAAGGCACTGGCCGAGCAGTTAGTGCTGGCGGCAAACAGCCCACAGCTGGCCACCGTATCTCTCCGTCCCCACCTGATCTGGGGGCCTGGTGATAACCATCTGGTACCACGGATTATTGCCAAGGGGAAAAGCGGCAGGTTACGGCGGATCGGCAACCGCCCCTGTCTGGTGGATACAGTCTCTGTGGATAATGCCGCCAGGGCACATATTCAGGCAGCAGAGCGACTTGCTCCCGGCAGTGGGGTAGCAGGAAAGGCCTATTTCATCAGCAATGGAGAACCTGTTCAGTTGTGGGATATGGTAAACCGGATTCTGGCGGCAGGTGGTGTAGCACCGGTGAGCAAATGCATCTCACCACAGGCGGCCTACACCCTCGGCTCCATCTGTGAAAAGCTTTGGGGGTGGTTCAGGTTGAGCGGTGAACCGCCCATGACCCGTTTTGTGGCCAGAGAGCTGGCCACAGCTCACTGGTTTGATATCTCGGCAGCACGGAGAGATTTCGGATATCAGCCTGAAATTACAACAGATGAAGGGTTAGTACGTTTACAACAATGGCTTGCTAGAGTCAGACCGTAACATCCTTGGGCTTCTTCTTCCAATTCAGCCAGACCAGTAGTATACCGCCAGCCAGGAAAAGCGGCAGACTCAACAGCTGCCCCATTGAGAAAAATCCCCAGTACAGCCCCAGTTGACTATCCGGCTGTCGAAACAGTTCCACAACAAACCGGAACAGACCATATCCCCCTAAAAAAGCTGCTATGGCCGTGCCCGGTGCCTGAAAACGACGGGCCAGAAAACGGACAAGAAAGAACAGTACAACCCCTTCAAGCAGCGCTTCATACAACTGAGATGGATGCCGGGGCAACGGTCCTCCATCAGGGAAGATCATTCCCCAGGGTACAGTAGTGGGACGACCGTACAGTTCTCCATTGATAAAGTTTCCGATCCTGCCCAGCCCAAGCCCGACCGGCGCTGCAAGGGCAACCAGATCAGCCAGCTGCAGATAAGGCAACTGAAAACGGCGGGCATACCAGAGTCCTGCGACCGCAACCCCCAGCAGGCCGCCATGGAATGACATCCCCCCCTGCCAGATGGCAAAGATCCGTAAGGGGTGGCTCAGGTACGAGCTAAAATCATAAAACAGTACATAGCCAAGACGACCGCCCAGCACTACACCCAGTGCAAGGCAGAAAATAAAATCAGCCACCGCCTCGTTATCCATGCTGAGTTTTCTGCGTCGAGCTTCATTGCGGATCAAAAAATAGCTGGCTAAAAAGCCGATCACATACATCAGCCCATACCAACGGAACTGCAACGGCCCCAAACGCAGGAAAACAGGATCGATTGCGGGAAAGTGCATAACGGTTACTCCTTGGCTAGCAGCATACAATGTACATTAAAAAGCATCCAAAAGTTCTGCTTGCTATGGTATATAGCAACGTGGAGGGTATCATGAAAGACATCATGTTAATGCTGATTGTTCTGGTTGTCTGGTTTGTTGTGAACAAATACCTGCTCCCCAAGCTGGGGGTGCCTACCTGAATGTCAGACAGCTGCAGCCTCCCCGGGCGGGAGGAGAAAAAAAACACCGATAACACCACATCGCAGAAGTAGTTAAGCACAGACAAGCACAAGGCCGGTTGCTCTCAGCGACCGGCCTTGTTACGTCGTAGCGTTGGTTCCTCAAGGACAACCAGATAGCCATCAGGATCAAAACACCACATCTCCTTGACGACATAGGGATT
>DAIQQT010000314.1:0-3907 GCA_036786685.1 Trichlorobacter sp. | reverse complement strand
CAGCCATGATTCCCAAACCCGGCGAAACACACCAGCAAACAGCCGTATGGTCTATCAGACTGTACGGCTGTTCTGTTTTGTGGGGTTATCGAATTACCACAGACTGTGAAAATTACCACTGCTACCAAACCGCTGTCTTGCTATTACTGCTGTTAATGTCAAGTAAGCTGGACATGCTTGACAGCTTGACACTTCCTGTCAGATTCTGTGATACTTAAAATCTCCTCCTGCATCGACAGTTCGTGACCGCTTGGATGCTCCAACATCGGCACTCGATTGGCTGGTTTGCAGGAGGAGAGCCTTTTGATTGTCAACAAATAGGTTCAAAAAAAGGAGGGGGACAATCCCGCTCTTCCTTCTGGATTTCCTTCTTTGGCAGTTTCATCCGCAATAATTGCGGACAGATAGCCTGCAAAATTCCTGTTGACATTACCCGGCCTGCTGCCGTACCTTGCCGATCAACGGAGCCTAGAAACTCCACTATAAGCGGAACCGCACCCGTCAGACATTGCGGCTTTTTTGTATCTTGGTGCTGCCCCTGTAGCTTCTGCATGGGCTGCCGGGAGTGCGGTTAATACAATACCCGCAAGGGGAATACACCCGCCGTCTTATAGCGGTTTCTAGGCTCCCGGCAGCTCTGTTTCAGGGCTGCATACTTCACGGTATAAGGAGCCGCAATCATGCCCAGAAAATCAAAAAATCCTGCCACCAAACAGCAATCTCCCAAACAATCAAAAGTACAGCAGATAGATGAGATGGGTTCACGCCATCTTATAAATAGCGAGTATCGCCGTGGATTCATTGAGGGACAGCGTTCAGCATTAAGGGCTTTTGGCGAATTACTTGATACCATGCTTGAACGACACAATGAGGTTGAGCGGCTGCATTATGCGGGTTCCTGTTTGGTTCGATCTAAAGTGAATTTCATGGATTGTATTCAGCCAAAGCAGCAGCAACCGGCGTAGCTGCTGATCCCATGCACAGGGTTTTTATAATCCTGTGCGTCTGTATCAGCCTCGCTTATGCTGGTGCCATACAAATCAATTTGAGGAGGTCGGGTATGACACCGCTAGCTGAAAAGATTTTGGACACGAAAGAGGCTCTTAGAAATCAGACTATGGCGCTTGAGGCCTATGTTGACCGTTTCTTTGAAAGGGACGAGCATGACAGAGGTCGCGGGATGCTACTAAAAAACATCAGTAGCGAGCTTGGGCGGTCTCTTGCCATGCTGTCAGAAGCATACCAATTGTCACAACAACAAGGCGGCAGTGACCGGCACAGGGCTTGACCCTGCCGGTCTCAGTATCCGGGGATAGCGCGACGGCGCGACAAGGCGGCAACTCCTGACCGCTTTCCCCGGATGATTTCAGACAGGAGCCACAAAGGAGAGTGGCGAGATGGACGGGAAAAAGGAATGGTTTACGCTACAAGAAACTGCGGCACTTCTGGAACGCACCGGCCCTAACGGACAGTTGCTGACCGGGTATGAGGCGGAACAGGCAGTATTAAAGTTGGTGTTTGAAGAGAGTGACGGGGAACGTTTTCCACTAATTCCAGCAGTTAGGTTTGATTCTCATATCTTGATAAAACGGTATCTATCAAGGCTTGATAGAAACAGTGAAGGCCGTGCATCTCTGGACTATGGAGCCAAAATCAAGGGATACTGGCCGTCTGCTGGTTTCCCACGCAAGAGGTTTCGTTATCTGGTCCCCCCACCTCCCTATTGTGTTCATCCATTTCAGGTGACAACTGCACCTGAAAATCCGGTTGAGTTTACAGGTCTGCTGAACTTGTGGCTTTACGGGCAGCCCAGGCGAATTGATGGAAAAATAATACTTGATAAATCAGGAATAAACCCGGCAGCCGCCTTTCCACACTCTGGAATATTGTGGTATGACCCGGCCTTTCATGAGTATCCGAAAGTTCATGTGATGGCCTTTGAAAAAGTGGTTGTTGAGGGCATTGAACACCGACCAACCTGTAAAACAATTAACGAAAATGAACTGGTAATTACCCGTAGATCGTTGACCCGGTATGCTGCCGATCACGGGTATATCAATACGCTGCGGTTGATTGCTGGGGACACCGGTTCAGAACAGGCTACTGGTCTCAACATCGTGGATGTGCCGGTTAAGAGCTTGATTGTCCCGCTTGCGCCACCTGCTGAAGATTTGGGGCATGTTGGAAAAGAAGAACAGGAGGATGACAGCCGGAACAAAGGTGGTCGGCCACCTGGTTTTCTTACAGAAGCCCTACAATGTGTTTATCAGCAATGCGTTAATCGTAATGATACTTCAATACTTGAACCGCATCAGCTTAATGCGTTCTTAAAGCACCTCAAAAAACTGGCTGGTGGTTCCAAAAATAACAAGACGGTTTCTGAATATATTCAGGAGCGCATTAAGCTTGTTCAACCGTCTAATCCGATTGAGTGTATCAAAACACAAGATCAAAGGATTAAGCCGGGTGTTTACAGAGAAGGTAAATGGTATTCACAGGTTGACGTTTCAATACGTATGAGCACCATCAGAAGCAAAATACCTCTACCTCCACTAGAAAACATTACAAAACCCACAGTTTCTGAATCTCAAAACCGGGGTTTGTAAAAATAGCAGTGATTGATTGCGCTCAATTCATCCAAAAGGAGCGCAACACATGGCAACAGTAGCAACAAGAACAGTGGTGGTACTCGGAGGCAACCTGTCCGAGAAGGAAGCGGCTGAATATCTTGGACTGACGGTTCATACTATGCGGCGCTGGAGGTGGTCCGGCGATGGTCCCCGTTTCCTCAAAATGGGTTCACGGTGCCTGTACCCGGTGGCGGAGCTTGAGGCGTACCAGGCATCATGTTTGCGAAGGTCCACCAGTGATTCCGGTCCAGCCACAAAACCAGCTCCAACGGCCAAGCAGACTGCAAAAGTTCGACAGATTGACAAAGGGAAAGTGGCTTCTTCCGCTGGATTGCCTCATCAGTCGGGGCAAGGGGGGAGCAATCATGAATAACCCTGCCTCTGTTTCAAAAACCATGGAGGAGTCCCCAGAGTTTACTCGTTTAATGGTCCAGAGCTTTTGTGTACATGCAGACATAGTTTCTAATCCTGTGCCAGACAAAGGCGGTGTTGGCCGTGCCTACTTGGTCCACTACAGCGATTTCAGGCCGGTTGCAGGTACTGCGCTGGAGCGTGTGTTTAAGTCTGGTGGTGACTTATGACGAGGCTGACATTGATAGCCAACTGGCCCCATGACCCGGCAGCAGGCTTGCTACTAGAGGTTCCCGTTAACCTGAGCAAGCGGTATATCCGCTGGCTGTTGCGCCTGCTGGGGGTGCTGCCATGACACAAGATGTATATCAGGCCATTCAATCAGCCTGCTACGAACTTGGCCTCACCCCTCCCCCTACG
This sequence comes from Trichlorobacter sp., assembly GCA_036786685.1. Classification (GTDB taxonomy): domain Bacteria; phylum Desulfobacterota; class Desulfuromonadia; order Geobacterales; family Pseudopelobacteraceae; genus Trichlorobacter. Next base: position 506 of record DAIQQT010000314.1, on the reverse strand, counting down.
GAGGCGATTGTTTTTGATGGCAAGATCCACCGCTACCACGACCCGAACCACGATAAGCACGGCGAGTGCAACGGCTGGTTCAAGGGTTGTGACAACGGCAACGGAAGTTTCGGAGGCACCGTTGGTCATTGGCGGCTTGGTTGTAAGAAAAACTGGACCAGTTTGTCCAAGCGAGAGTTTACCCCTGAAGAGAAGGCAGCCTATGCCAAACAGATGCAAGAGGCCCGGAAGCGTGAAGAGGAAGAACGGCAGCGATTCCAGGAACGCATCCGGCAGAAGGCGGAAACCTTGTTTAAGCAGTCCAAACACGCTGACCACTCCCACCCTTACCTTGTCCGCAAAGGGATCAAGCCCCACGGTATCCGGCAGCTGGTGCAATCGCTGGTAATACCGTTGCGTGATTCAGCCGGTCTGCTTTGGTCGCTTCAGTTTATTGATGGTGACGGCAGCACGCGGTTTCTGTCTGGTGGCCGTACTGCTGGATGCTACTGGTCTGTTGGCCCTGC
>DAIQQT010000313.1:0-3907 GCA_036786685.1 Trichlorobacter sp. | reverse complement strand
CTGCGCCCTTGCCATGAGCTACTACGGCGCTGAAAAGGTGTTCCCCAACTACAATGTGATGGGGGTTGCCAAGGCCGCCCTTGAGGCATCGGTGCGCTACCTTTCCGCAGGTATGGGACCGGATAACATCCGGGTCAACGCCATTTCGGCCGGGCCGATCAAGACCCTGGCCGCAGCCGGTGTCAACGGCTTTAACCAGATTCTCAACACCGTCGAAGAACGTGCACCGCTGCACCGCAACATCACCCAGGAAGAAGTTGCCAAGTCGGCCCTCTACCTCTGCAGCGACCTGGCCTCCGGGGTCACCGGTGAGATCCATTACGTTGATGCCGGCTACAACATCACCGGTATCTAACGGAGCCCGCCCATCAAAGAGATCCACGGCAACCTTGCAGGTCTGAAACAGAGCCAGATACAGGCGGTAGAACGTCTCTACCGCCGCCGCATTCCGGCTGATGAACTCTGCTCTGCTGAACTGGCCAGCCGCCTGCTTGAACTCTCCCTTGAACTGCGCCGCCAGATCGGCCTGTTGGTCAATCGCCACGGCGCCATAGAACTGATCCTGATCGGCACGGAAAAAGGGCTGCTGATCCCTGACCTGAAAGAATATCCCCTGGGCCGTAAACGGCTGCGGGGGTTACGCCTGCTCCACACCCACCTGAAATCTGAACCGCTGACTGAAGATGACCTGACCGACCTGAAACTCCTCAGGCTTGACCTGATCGCCGCACTCTGTCCCCTTTATGGCCGACGCAGCATCGTGCATCTGGCCCACCTCTCCACCGAACCGGGCGGCATCAGCGTACTGCCGCCGCAACTGCTGGAAAAGGCAGTTGACTACGGCAACGACTTCATCAACACGCTGGAACGCAGCCTTGACAAGGCGATTCAGGTAGAGGCACAGGCCAAAGATGGCCAGGAACGGGCGATCCTGATCTCGGTCAGGGCCGGTGGTGAACGACGTGAGGTGGATGATTCCCTGGCAGAACTGCAGGAACTGGCCCGCACTGCCGGGGTACAGGTGCTGGACAGTTTTATTCAGCTGCCCCGCAAGCTGAATCCCCGCACCCTGATGGGAGAAGGCAAGCTGCAGGAAGTGGTGATCCGCGCCCTGCAGCGTGGCGCCACCCTCTTGATCTTTGATCAGGAACTGACGCCGGCCCAGGTCAGGGCCATCTCCACCATGACTGAACTAAAGGTGATCGACCGCAGCCAGCTGATTCTGGATATCTTTGCCGGACGGGCCAAAAGCCGGGATGGCAAGGTTCAGGTAGAACTGGCCCAGCTGAAATACCTGCTGCCCCGCCTGATCGGACGGGGTGTCCAGATGTCACGGCTGATGGGGGGCATCGGCGGCAGAGGACCGGGTGAGACCAAGCTGGAGATCGACCGCCGCCGGATCCGCGACCGAATCACCGCACTGGAGCGGGAGCTGCAGGAACTCTCCCGCGATCGGGAACAGCGCCGCAGCCGCCGGGTACGCTCCGGCGTGCCGATCATCTCCATTGTCGGTTATACCAATGCCGGTAAGTCCACCCTGCTGAATGCCCTGACCCAGAGCGAGATCTTTACCGAAAACCTGCTCTTCGCCACCCTGGACACCTCCAGCCGTCGCCTGCGTCTGCCACGGGAACGGGAGGTGATCATCACCGACACCGTCGGTTTTATCCGTTCCCTGCCGGTCTCCCTGATGGGGGCCTTCAAGGCCACCCTGGAGGAACTGCAGGATGCCGACCTGCTGCTGCATCTGGTGGATGCCTCAAATCCCCGTTTTGAAGATCAGATCTCCCAAGTCCGCACCATCCTGGCCGAACTGGGGCTGGCTGAAAAACCGGAACTGGTGGTCTTCAACAAGACCGATCAACTGGAAGGGCTGAAGAAAAAAGACACCATCGCCTTCCTGCGGATTGCCCAGGCCAAACGCCGTCATAATGCCCTGAGTATCTCGGCAGTAGACCGCAAGTCACTTTCCCCGTTGCTGGATGAGCTGAAACGTCGATTCTGGCCTGAGGCGGATTGACACCACACCACCGATTAGCCTATAGTTTCTCAATGCAAGATTTCAAACATCTGACCCGACCTAAAAAGAATTTTTTCCAGCGCTATTGGAAAAATCTGACCCTCTGCACAGCCCTTGCCTTGCTGGTAATCCCTCTGACGGTTGTAGCGGTTAGGAAAGGTGCCCAGGCGCTTTCCTACTGGCAAGGCTTTCGTGCAAAAACCGAACTGAAACCGCAGCCGGTTTCACTGGGAGACGAGCTGTTTGCCACCGCCAGCGGCCTGCTTCCTGCTGCTGTTTCCACGGGCGGGTTCCTGACGGCGACCGCGCCAGACGGCACCTTGCTCAGGCTTTCAATCAAGCCGGAACTGCAACAACGGGTGCAGGGATTTCTTGCCAAAACCCGTCCCAACTACGCGGTTTTTGTTGCCATTGAACCAACCACCGGCAGAGTACTTTCCCTTACCGGCTATTCTGCCCTTGACCCGAATTGGCAGCAACAGGCCGCCTACCAAATCTACCCGATGGCCTCGCTGTTCAAGATGGTGACAGCCGCGTCTGCTTTGGAAAACAACAAGATCAATCCGGCCAGCGTGCTGGAATTCCGGGGGCGCCTGGTCTCCGAGACCCCAAAGAACTGGGACCCCAGCCCCAAAGGGCGCAACAACAAAATGGATGTCACCGAGGCGATGGGTAAATCAGTCAACCCGATCTACGGCAGGATTGCCAGTGATCTGCTGAGTAAAGAACAGCTGAAACAGACCTGTGACAACTTTGGGTTCAACCGCCCACTGCTGTTGCCCGGTGTTCCGGCAGTACCCAGCCCGGCACCAACGGTGGAGAGCAGCAATGACCTGCGGCTGCAGGGTTGCGGTCTGGATCACGGGCTGCAGGTCTCACCAATACATGCCGCTGCCATAACAGCAGCCATAGCCAACCGGGGCAGCATGATGGCCCCCCGCCTGGTTGATCAGGTAACCCGTAACGGCAAAGAGCTGAAGGTGCCAGCCAGCCGCGAGTTGACCAAGGTTACCAGCCCTGAAACCGCTGACAGCCTGACCCGCATGCTGTTGACCACCGTCACCAGCGGCACCTCGCGCAAGGCGTTCCACACCGCTGAGGGCCGCAGGCTGACCAGTGATATGAAGATTGCGGCCAAGACCGGTTCCATTGATGGTGACAACCCCAAAGGACATTACTCCTGGTTTGCCGCCTATGCGCCGGCTGACCGGCCGCAGATCGCCCTGGTGGCGCTGGTAATTAACGGTGACAAATGGAAGATCAAGGCCTCACAGCTGGGAGAACAGGCCCTGGCGGAATTTTTCAGGCAGGGTAGGTAAGCAGGCGGAAGCTGCCATCAAGCAGCTCGGCGTAGGAGTAGTGGGAGATCCAGTCCCCCAGTGAAACCAGGGTAAACTCCTGCTGGTGCTCAATAAACGGCTGATGAAAATGTCCCAGCACCAGTGCTTGAGCCCCCTCAGTACGAATTGATTCTGCATAGCTGCGAATCATGCTACTATAATCCCAGCGTTTTCTGTTTCCGCTGTAGCGTCCCTTGCTGGAACGCTGCAACCTGCTGCGCAACCCCTGCACCGCTGAGGCAGGGAGCATACGACCGATCTGCAGAGTTGCACGGCTACGCAAGGTTCGATAGAGCAGACGATAGCGCCAGTCAGCCTTGTTGATCAGATCGCCATGGCAGAGAAAGACCTGCTTGCCCTGCAGTTCAAGCAAGACCGGTCCCGGGTAGATCTCAGCTCCCAGTCTTCTGGCCAGATCAGCACCAAGCCGGAAATCGTGGTTGCCTTCAAGCCAGATCAGACGGGTACCGGCTGCATGCAGTTGCTGAAGGGCATTAACCAGCGGCTCCTGTTCATCAAAAGCCAGCGCGGGCAGACCGACCCGGAA
>DAIQQT010000312.1:0-3924 GCA_036786685.1 Trichlorobacter sp. | reverse complement strand
TTTTGCCTCTCTCTATCTGCGGGCGCTGTTAACTGAAAAAGAGAAGATCCGCTTCACCGCCCGCTACCTGAAGACCCATGCCAATGTATATCGGAATGTTGTGCAGGGCACCATACTGGCAGGAGGGGCTGCAAGCTCAACGCTGGGTGCTGAACCGCAAAGTCTGAAAGAGCATCTGAAAATCATCTACCGGACACCGCCGTTGACATCGCATCCCATAGCCGTCCATCCACGCATTTCCAAGTCTTTCTGCGACACCTTTACCCAAACCGTTATCCGGCTTTCCAGAGACAGCAGGAATAAAGAGATTTTCGCTGCCATCCTGATGAAAGAACCGGTCAGTACCAACTACACCCGAGATCTTCTGCCCCTTGAGAAGCTTGGCCTCGAAAAATACTGGGGCAACGGCGAATAGATCCATGAGCATTTATTTCAAGCTCGTCTCACTTATGTGCGTAATACTGATTTCAGCGACCTGCTGTTTGGGTATTATCACCTATGTGCAGAGCAGCAAGCGGTTGCAGGCAACCGTTAACAACGATGCGGCCATACTTGCCCGGGTTATTGCCACCTCCTGTTCCGATCATCTGGTGGTCAATGACTTTGCAACTATTGAATCTTTTATCAAACGATTCATTTTCCTGAAGGGCATTACCAACATCCAGATTTCCAACAGATCAGGCCGCATAATCTGTGATGCCTACCTTGATCAAGAAGGAATCGTATCAGTTAAATATGAAGACCGTATCGCCACCCCTCCCCCCACAACGCAACCCTCCCTTGTTTCGATGAATGGAAAGACCGTTGTATTCCACCCCATAACCGCAGGCAGCATCATCGGATGGGTCAAGCTGGAGCTGAGTTCAGCCGAGTTGCAGTATGCCCGGAAGAGCGTTCTGGCAAATACCTTCTGGGTAAGCGTTGTCGGTATGTTTGTCAGTATTATCCCGATGGTCTTCTTTATCAGCAAACCTGCCAGATCAATTCAGGCTATAGCTGCATTTGCTGAATCCCTTAACGATAAAAAGGGCGAAACGATCCAGGTTGACGGCAGTTGCAAGGAAACCAGACAGTTATGTGAATCACTGAATACCGCTTCCAAAGAGCTCTTTAAAACCGAGCAGACATTTATCCACCACCAGAACAGCCTTGAAAAAATGGTTCAAGAGCGAACCCTGAGTCTGGAACTTGCCAATAAAGAGCTTGCACAGGCCAAATTGGCTGCTGAAGCAGCAAACCGTGCAAAAAGTGTCTTTCTTGCCAGCATGAGCCATGAGATCCGCACCCCCATGAATGCCATACTTGGCTACTCGCAACTGCTGCAGCGCGGACAGCACTTGCCGCCCCAGCAGGCGGAATATCTGGAGATCATCAACAGAAGCGGAGAACACCTGCTGCGCCTGATAAATGATATCCTGGAGCTGTCCAAGATAGAGGCCGGCAGGATAACGCTGGCCAGAGAAGAATTCAGCCTGGCCAACCTGCTGCAGGAGCTTGAGATCCTGTTTGAAATCCGCTGTCGGGAAAAGGGTCTTACCTTCAGGATAGAGGTGACCGATGATCTGCCTGCAGGCATACGGGGTGATGAAGAAAAAATCCGTCAAATCATGATAAACCTGATCAGCAACGCGCTGAAGTTTACGCAACAGGGCGGCATTACCGTGCATGTCGCGCACGTACAAACTGCTGACACGGGAGCTGCTACAAACCAAACCGTGATGATTACCATTGATGTAGCAGACACCGGGAGAGGCATTGCAGAAGCAGAGTTTGAACAGGTTTTTGCCATGTTTGAACAGACAACAAGCGGGAAAGAGATGGCCGGTGGCACCGGGCTCGGCATGTCCATCAGCCGTCATCTGGCCAGAGCCATGGAGGGAGATCTGCTCCTTGTCCGCAGCAAACCGGGTGAAGGATCACTTTTCAGATTTACGTTCCCGGCCGAGGTCTGTGATGCCGAAAACAGCTCTCTACAGGTTGTCAAAAAGAGTATTCTGAAGCTGGCACCGGATGAAAAAGAATGGCACGTGCTGGTAATTGACGACCAGCAGACCAACCGCACACTCCTGTCAAGAGCCCTGTCCGTGGCAGGCTTCACTGTTAGCGAGGCATCGGGCGGAAAAACAGGAGTGGCTCTTTGCCAGTCATGGCAGCCCGACATTATCCTGCTGGACATCATGATGCCGAACATGAACGGCTATGACACTATGCGGCAGATTCGGGCCTTATCTCCCAAAGATCGACAACCGGTCATCATAGCGGTCACGGCAAATGTCATGGCGGAAAGCCGTGAAAAAGCACTTGCGCAAGGGTTTGATGGCTTCATCAGAAAACCGGTTAATCTGCATGAGCTTTATGAGGAAATCCGCCAGCTCACCAACGTAACCTACCTGTACGCAGGTGAACAGCTGCCGAAAACCGCAACTATGCATCCAAGGTCCTCGCTTGTACCGGCACAGCTTGCCCAGCTGCCCGGCCACCTGCTTGACGCAATGAGAGCTGCCGTTGAATCCGGAGACATGATCAAGCTAAGGGGGCTGATCGAACAGGTTGCCACCCATGATCTGAAGATTGCCATCGCCCTGCGTCGTCTTGTGGATGCCTACTAGTATGATCTGCTTACGACCCTGTTTATTGAGGAGAAACGTGATGCATAACCAGACTGAATCAGTAACAACCATCATGGCAGTTGACGACACCCCTGCCAACCTTCAGCTGCTGGAAGGTATGCTGCTTGAGAAAAACTACCGTGTGCTCTCCTTTCCCCGTGGCGATCTGGCACTGAAAACAGCACAGAACAACCTGCCGGATTTACTGTTACTGGATATCAACATGCCGGAAATGGATGGTTACGAAGTCTGCAGGCGTTTCAAGGAAGACAGCAAACTGCATAACGTCCCGATCATCTTTATCAGCGGTTATAACGACACAGAAGACAGGGTCAAGGCCTTCAACATGGGTGGGGTGGATTACATAACCAAACCGTTCCAGATTGAAGAGGTACATGCACGGGTGGAGACCCACCTGAAAGTACACCGGATGCTTTGGGAACTGAATAAACACAACCATTCCCTTGAAGAGCAGGTCAAGGCAAAGGTGCACGAAATAAGCTCCTCGCAGATGGCTACTATCTTTGCAATGGCAAAACTTTCAGAATCACGTGATGATGACACGGGAAATCATCTGGAGAGAGTCCAGGCATACTGTCTTTCCCTGGCAACACAACTGGCCAAGGATTCCGCATATCAGCAGGAGGTTACGCCATCTTTTCTGGAAAATATCTACCTTGCCAGCCCGCTCCATGATATCGGAAAGGTTACCATACCGGATGCAATACTGCTGAAACCGGGCAAGCATACAGCGGAAGAGTTTGAAACAATGAAAACGCACACCCTGACAGGAGCGAAAACCCTTGCCTCAATTCTTGCCAAATATCCCCGTAACAGCTTTATCCGGACAGGTCTGACCATTGCCAGATCACACCACGAACGCTGGGACGGAACCGGGTATCCAGACAATGCAAAAGGGCTTGAAATCACGCTTTATGCACGTATCATGGCCATTGCCGATGTATATGATGCCCTGCGGTCTGATCGCTGCTATCGTAAAGGTATATCTCACGAAGAAGCCTGCACCATGATTCTTGAAGGTAGCGGGACCCAGTTTGATCCTGAAATTGTTATTGCGTTTAAAGCGGTTTCAGATGATTTTCTACGAATAAGTATTGAGAAAACGGACACTCTATCCCCTGAGGAGAACCCATGAAACGACTTGCCATTCTGACCAGCGGTGGCGACTGTTCCGGCATGAACGCCACTATCCGGGCGGCAGCCCGCACGGCCATTGCCAATGAGGTTGAGATGATCGGCTACCGCAAGGGCTACGCCGGTCTGCTGAAGAACGAATATATCCTGCTGGACAGCA
>DAIQQT010000311.1:0-3938 GCA_036786685.1 Trichlorobacter sp. | reverse complement strand
ATGGCCATCCTGGCCCCCTTTATGGCGATGCTGATCCAGATGGCAGTTTCCCGTTCGCGGGAATATCTGGCTGATGCCACCGGTGCCGAGATCTGCGGCAAGCCCCGCGCCCTGGCCAGTGCGCTGGGACGGTTGCAGAATGCCTCGCACCAGATTCCGATGCATGATGCCACACCGGCCACGGCCCACATGTTCATCGTCAATCCGCTTACCGGCGGCGGCATGATGAGCCTGTTCTCCACCCATCCGCCCATGGAAGAGCGGATCGCCCGTCTACAGGCCATGGCCCAGCGTTAATGCTGCACTGGACCCTGCGCAAGGCCCGTCAGCTGGTGGTGGCGGTAATTGGAATCACGGTGGTGATCATCGGCATCATCATGATCTTTACCCCCGGCCCGGCAATCGTGGTAATACCGCTGGGTCTGGGCATACTGGCCACTGAATTTGTCTGGGCCAGGGATTTGTTGCACAAGGTCAGGACCTACATTGAAACAAAGACAAAGAAGAAGACCCCCAAAAAGGAGGAATCACAATGAAACGTATCATGCTGTTGATTATGGGAACCCTGTTGCTGAGTATGCTGTCCGGCTGCGGTTACAACACCATGCAGGCCAATGAAGAAGCGGTGATAGCTGCCTGGGGCGACGTGGAATCCGCCTATCAGCGTCGTAATGACCTGATCCCCAATCTGGTTGAGGTGGTCAAGGGCTATGCCAAACATGAGGCCGACACTTTGAAGGCGGTTACGGAAGCCCGCGCCAGCGTGGGTGGCATGAAGGTGGGCAAGGAGATCATCAATGACCCGGCTGCCATTGCCAAGTTCCAGCAGATGCAGGGTCAGATGTCCGGCGCCCTGTCCCGCCTGATGGTGGTGGCAGAGAAATATCCTGACCTGAAGGCTAACCAGAACTTCCTTGATCTGCAGAAGCAGCTGGAAGGGACTGAAAACCGGATCAACGTGGCCCGTGAACGTTACAACAAGCAGGTGCAGGCCTTTAATACCAGCATCCGCACCTTCCCCAACTCCCTGACCAACTCCATGCTGCTGCACCTGAAGCGCAAGGAGCCGTTCAAGGCCGAAGAAGGGGCCAAGGTTGCACCGAAAGTGAAGTTCTAGGTGGAGTTATCCACCTTTCTGAGTACCTTCGGATTAATCTTTCTGGCAGAGCTGGGTGACAAGACCCAGCTCACTGCCATGGCCCTGGCGCTGCGCTATCCCTGGAAACGGATCTTTATCGGCATTGCCGCTGCCTTTACGGTGCTGAATCTGGCAGCGGTGCTGGTGGGCAAGATCCTGTTTCTGGTGCTGCCGCTCTTCTGGGTTACCCTGGTTTCTGCCCTGCTGTTTCTGTACTTTGGCTACAGCACCCTGCGCCACGCCTGTGACACTGAAGATGAAGACGGCCCGCCCCCCACGGCAGCAGATGCGGTGCGGACCGCTTTTCTGATGATCTTCATGGCGGAACTGGGGGACAAGACCCAGCTGGTGACCGCCAGCCAGGCGGCCCAACACTCCGGCAGCCTTTCCGGTATGGGATCGGTCTTTGTTGCCTCAACCCTGGCACTCTGGCTGGTCTCGCTGATCGGCATCTTTGCCGGCAAACAGCTGGTCAAGTATATACCGGTCTGCTGGATTCACCGCACCGCCGGCTTCATGTTTCTGGTCTTTGGCGTTGCCATGGGCTGGCGACTGTTCAGTCTTTAGCAGGCTGTTATTCCAAATCGCATTCAAGCTGACACCTTGCCACCCCTGACTACTCCTAAAATAGGAGGGGTAATGAGCTCGCCTCCTTACTAAGAAGGGGCTGGGGGTGATTGGGCTGCGTGCCAAATTGATCGTCAAAGTGGATTAGAAGGAGTTTCGATGTCACCTACCACCATCATGTGGATCGTTTTTACTGCCCTGATCAGCGTTATGCTGATCATAGACCTGAGCCTGAATCGCAAGAGCGGTCAGGTCAGCTTTAAAAAGGCAGCCACCTGGACCGTGGTCTGGATGATCCTGGCCCTGTTGTTCGGTGGCGGAATCTGGTACACCATGGGCCAGCAAAAGGCACTGGAGTTTCTGACCGGCTATCTGATTGAACAGTCGCTCTCAGTGGACAACCTGTTTGTCTTTATCATGATCTTCTCGGTCTTCGGGGTGCAGGGTGCATTGCAGGCCAAGGTACTCAAGTGGGGGATTATCGGCGCCATCGTGATGCGCCTGTTGTTCATCTTCATCGGCGCTGCCCTGCTGAAAGAGTTTCAGTGGCTGTTCTACATCTTTGGTGCACTGTTGGTCTATACCGCCTGGAAGATGGCCTTCAGCGATGATGACGAGATTGAGCCGGAAAAAAATCCGCTGGTCCGCATTGCCCGCAAGATCCTGCCGATGACCCGCCGGATACGGGGAGACTGGTTCATCACCCGCAAGATGCGGATCTGGGTCACCAGCCCGCTGTTCATGGTGCTGCTGGTGGTGGAAAGCAGCGACCTGGTCTTTGCCATGGACTCCATTCCGGCCATTTTTGCGATTACGCTTGATCCGTTCATCGTGCTGACCTCCAACATCTTTGCCATTATGGGCCTACGTTCGCTGTTCTTCCTGCTGGCCAACCTGATGGGGATGTTCGTTTATCTTAAGTTCGGCATCGCCCTGATCCTGGCCTTTGTAGGGGCCAAGATGATCCTGATGATGCTTGGCATCCATATCCCGATCGCACTTTCGCTGGCAGTAATCATGGTCACGTTGGCGGTTGCGGCGGTTGCCTCGCTGCTTTTGCGCAAACCGGAAACCGATGAGCTACAGGAAACAGCTTGACAACTATCCAGCGAATTTCCTACTGTTTAACTATGCTACAAAAACGTATCCGCATACTCGGCACAGCCCTGCTGAGCATACTGGCACTGGCAACAATCCTGATGGCTCCGGTGGCAGCACTGAGCCATCAGATCAAGCCTGACACGGTCAGCTCTGCGGTTGCAGACAAAGACTGCGATGATTGCCACCATGATGCGGCGGATTCCCAAAAGGATGATTGCTGCACTACCTCAGCCTGTGCCTGTGCCTGCCATGCTCCATTGGCCCTGAAAGCCATTACGATCCCGTTGCCGGTTGCCGTTACCAGCAGTTTTGTTGCACCTGAACCACAACAATCACCTCAGGTCTACCTCTCCATCTTCGTTCCTCCCCAAAACCGTTCCTGACCCGGTCACAACACCCGTAGTGCGTCTTATTCCGATTCCATTTCAAGGCGCAATCTTCGTTGGCTCGTATCCGGCTCCTCGATGTACTGCGTGTACACCGGCGTCTCCGGATTCATCGCCGCCTTGATATCATCTTTGAACTGGAATCGGCATTGTCTGTTCCCTTGCACTTTGACGGCAAGGATTGACTAACCGATACAGGAGCTTATCTATGTCAACGGAATCCCGTGCGACCGGCGACCAGGTCATGCAGGCCTTTGCTTCGCTGCGTCTGACCATGTTTTTGCTGATCTGTCTGGCTGTTGTTTCAATCATCGGCACCATCATCCCCCAGGGACAACTGCCTCCTGAATATCTTGCCTCCATCGGCGGTGAGCAGGGCAACCGTTTCAAGTTGTACTCGCTGCTGGGGTTTTTCGATATGTACCACAGCTGGTGGTTTGTGGGGCTGCTGACCACCCTGACCCTGAATCTGCTGGCCTGCACCCTTAAGCGGCTGCCCCATGTCTGGCGGATTGCCACCCGGCCTGAGGTTATCCTCAGCAGCGGGCTGGAGCAGGCTGCCACCTGTCGGGCAGAGCTTGCCATTGCCCCTGACAGCAATCAGGATCAGCTGATCAGCTCCGTAACCGCTGTGGCAGGCCGTCCGGTCGTGACGCAGCATGCGGGCGAGCTGCATCTGTTTGTACAGCGACGTCCCTGGGCGCGGCTGGCGGTCTATGTGGTGCATGCCAGTATCATCCTGATTT
>DAIQQT010000310.1:0-3966 GCA_036786685.1 Trichlorobacter sp. | reverse complement strand
GAGCAGCTGAAACGCTTTAAGGAACGGGAAAAAATCGGATTCAAGCGGTTTAAGATTACGGAGGAAGATTGGCGTAATCGTGAAAAATGGCCCCAATACGAACAGGCGGTCTGTGACATGATTGACCGTACCAGTACCGAGATCGCCCCCTGGACCCTGGTGGAGGCAAATGACAAGAATCATGCCCGCATCAAGGTCTTAAAAACTCTTTGCAGCCAGATCGAACAGGCACTTGCAAAACTATAGACATCGCTGTATACACTGAAACCATTAATTGTCTCCAGACCGTTGCTGAAAAAGGATTGTCCTATGCCAATTCCAGTCGAGGTTCTCTCCGCCCTCAACACTACCCCTGAAGCGCTGGCAAAAAATCTGATTGACGACACCCGCAGCGTCTATTCAACCATGCTGGGGCTTGATCTGATGCACCTGCCCCTTGAAGTTGATCCAATGGAGCATTTTCAGGACTGCGTTTCTGCCATGGTTGGCCTGGCAGGCACCTATAACGGCCTGATTTCAATCCATCAGCCCTGTTCGCTGGCCATGAAACTGACTGAAGCCATGCTGGACATGGAAGTCACCGAGGTGGACCAGGATGTCTTTGACGCCCTGGGAGAGATCGCCAACATGGTGGCAGGCAACGTTAAGCAGCACCTTTCCAAGGGCGGGCTGGATGTCCGGCTCTCAACACCGTCAGTGGCTACCGGAAGCGACTACATCATCTGTACCAAGCAGGCCAACTCCATGAACCTGCTGTTTGACCTGGACGAGGAATGGTTGTTGGTCAGTATCGTACTTGAGATGGATTAAGGAAGTAGAACAAAGAAGCGCTCTGCCCAGCGTAACAGCATAAAAAACAGCTCTTTTCCCGGATGGGACTGCAGTGATCTGAAAGGGTTGCGGATATAGCAGGGACGGGAGCCGGCCAGTAATGCAGATAGACAGCCGGTCAGCAGACGATCATCAACCATAAGAATCGATGACAGGGGAACTGAAGCCAGTTCCCCTGTTTTTATAAGGCCATCCGGGTATGGCTTCTTACGCACACCGGACACAAAACGGACACCGGGAAAATTTGCAGCAAACCAGTCCACCCGGGGACCATAGGGACGGTTGGAGAGGATGCAGACCCGTTCAGAACCAAACACCGCCACGGCACGCCGCAGCCAGTCCGTCACTTCAGGTAACGGCTGATCTGCAGCATGGGGTGCCAGCACCCCGTCAAAATCAAGGGCCAAGGCCTGCACACCACACCCTGCCAAGACAGATGGGTCTTGATCCAGCAGCATAGCGTTGACTGGCGTTTCAGCAACCAGTTGCCTCAGCTGACAACGGTGCTGCCAGCCAACCGTTATCCCTTTCAGAATATGGCCGATGACACTACTCCTTAAAAGGACACTTCTGGGCCTTACTGACCAGATAGTAGACAATCCCCAGCACAAGTAGTGTAACCGTCAGGAATGCCTGCGTCTTTAGATCATCATGGCGCAGAGTAGAGATCAGAATCTCCCGTACCATAGCCACAATGATCACCCCCACAAAGACCAAAATATTGAAACTGCCCCCCTTCAGGTTCTTGATCTCGTTATCCAGCAGCTCAATCATCATCCAGAGGATCAACATGGCCCCCAGGGCGGACAAAATGCCCTTCTCAACATCACCCTGAAAGATTTTCATAATATCACTGACAAAAAGACCAACCACACCGATTGAAACTCCGGCGAGGGCCAACACCAGCACCAGGTTCAGGCCATAGGTAAACCTCTCGGACAGGTGAATCAGGCCAGATTCCAGTGAACGGGAGACAAATACTTTACGCATTTCAGCATCGCAGTAGGATGAGGTCATCACCGCCAGGTTCATATCAAGAATCTTGTCAGCCGACTCGCGGTACATCCGGCGCTGTTCACGATCTTCAAAGGTATCGTGAATCATATGCTGGATGGCATGGCGGACATGGCTCATGGAGGCGTTCACGTAATGCACCGGCAGACCGACCCGTACATGGGCCTGACCGATCCGTTTCAGTGAACGGAAATACTCCTCATCATACTCACCTAAAAACAGCGTGCGAAACCAGTGCCGATGAAAGGCCTCAAGCCGGTCTTTGTCAGAGCTTTTCAACACAATCCGTTCTGTTTCTGGGTTTTCATACAGATAATTCATGAAATGCCCGGCCAGGCTATTCAGGTACTCTTCTGCAACCGGCAGCAGATCATGCAGGTTTGCGGCGTCATCCTGGGTAAAATGGTACTGGTCCTTCAACTTTGCCATACTTTCCATCAGGGTTCTCCTCTATCGAGCAATTATCGCGGGCATACGCAGGCTTGTCCATCACGCCGGACAGCAGCCACAGCTGCTGCAGACGAAAAACACTCGAATTGATTATTGATTGATTGCTACAGTCTTACCGAGGCAAACTGGCTTGGTCAAGCGCTAAAAGGCAGCATTGCGTATACCTGGTTCTGTCCCGCAATCAAACTGCAGGCAGTACAGGCGGGTATACTCACCGTTCTGGGCGAGCAGCTGATCATGACGCCCCTCTTCAACCACCCGCCCTTTGCTGATAACCACAATCCGGTCGGCATCCCGCACCGTGGAGAGCCGGTGGGCAATCACCAGGGCGGTGCGTCCGGCCAGCAATCGCTCAACCCCTTCCTGAATCAGGCGTTCACTTTCACTGTCCACGCTGGCGGTAGCCTCGTCCAGAATCAGCAGTTCAGGATCAAAGGCCACGGCCCGGGCAAAGCAGAGCAGTTGCCGTTCCCCCAGGGACAGATCCCCGCCCCTCTCTGCCAGTTCAGTGTCGTACCCCTGCGGCAGCTGTTCAATAAAGCGATCCGCACCCACCGTAGCCGCTGCCTGACGTATCCGCTGTTCCGCCTGGTGATCCCCCAGGCTGATGTTAAAACCGACCGTACCGGCAAAGACAAACGGTTCCTGGGAAACCAGCGCCATGCGACTACGCAGTGTATCCCGCTGCAACTGGCGGATATCAACCCCATCAACCAGAATCTGCCCCTGTTCCAGTTCATACATACGGGATAGCAGCCTGATCACCGTGGTCTTACCGCCACCGCTCTCCCCCACCAGCGCCACCCGTTCTCCCCTCTGCAGGGTCAGGCTGAAATCAGTCAGGGTCGGCTCATCGGGACGATAGGCAAAGCTGACGTTGCGGAAGGCAACAAAAGCAGAGGGAATCCCCCCATCCCCCCTTTGACAAAGGGGGGTGCCCACTTGGGCGGGGGGATTTGCCTCTTTTTCCTCTTTCTCATCCAGCAGGGCAAAGATCCGCTCCAACGCCGCCATAGCCCCCTGCATAATGCCATACTTGGCCGAGAGATCGCGGATCGGCCCAAAAAACTTCTCAATATACTGGATAAAGGCTACCAGAGTGCCAAAGGTCAGGATACCGTGCAGCATCTGACCGCTGCCGTACCAGATGATCAGGGCAATCGCCAGGGAGGAAAACATCTCCACAATGGCGTACAACGAGGCATCCCAGATGATGACCGGCCTGTTGGCCTCGCGATGGGCATAATTCAACTCCGTAAAGCGGGCCTGTTCCTCACGCTCTTTGCCAAAGGCCTGCACAACGGAGACCGCACCAAGCACCTCGGACAGATGTCCATTCATCTTGCCCAACCGTGACCGGACCTCACGAAAGGCCTGGCGCATGTTGCGCCGGAACAGCCAGGCCACAAAGATCAACGGTGGCAATACGGCAAAGGTCACCAACGACAGCTTTACATCCATCCAGAGCATGGCGGCCACAATCCCGGCCAGCAGCAGAAAATCACCGATTACCGACACAATACCGGCGGCAAACATCTCCCCCAGCGCCTCAATGTCGCTGGTGATGCGGGTCACCACGCCACCGGCAGCGCTCCGGTCAAACCAGCTCACCGGCAGCCGCTGCAGACGGGTAAACAGGGCAGCACACATATCCGCCACGACCCGTTCGCC
>DAIQQT010000309.1:0-3973 GCA_036786685.1 Trichlorobacter sp. | reverse complement strand
CTTCCAGGCGGTGACGTTTGCCATCGCTTCCTTCCAGGTCAAAGCTCGGAGCTTTCCGATCTATCAAGGTCATGGTTTTGTCTGCTCCTGCTTCTGATTACTGAGTGCCAAAACTGTATACACTATACAGTAAAAAAGTCAACATTTGGTAATTTGTATATATCAAAACAGTGGTTTAAACAGAATTTGACTTTGGTCAAACCTACGCTACAAGTTTAACTGTAGGGTGCATGCAACAGTTCTTCCTGCAGCTGTGTAGCGGGATGCTAACAGGTACCGCAGGCACGATGAGTGAACCGGGAAGGGATGGTGCGGGATGACGCTTTCACGGAAGGAGTTTTTTAGAAAAGGCCTCTTTTCGCTGGGAGATACCCTGCTTAAGGCAACCGGTGTGCTGCAGCAACCGCTTGCTGGTACAGCAGGAGCTTCCGAGCTGCCCTACCGGGATCAGCCGATGGTGGCGGTCCCCCGTAACGAACGCTGCTTGGTTCGCAGTTCTGGTTGTTTCTGTTGTGTTGAGAGATGCGCACAGCAGGCGATTGCGGTGGTGACGGGGGAAGGGATCAGGATTGATGCAGCCTGCTGTACCGGCTGTGGCGATTGTCTGTATGTCTGTCCGGTCACCCCCAAGGCGATTACACTACGGGTACGAGCTGAATTGAATGCAGGTGAATAAATTTCACCACACCCTGGAAGAAAGGAGAATACGGTATGCTGAAACAAAAACTGGCAGTTGCAGCAGGTATTGTCGGGTGGTGCCCTGCTGGCGATCCCTTCGCTGGCGGCCCCCAAAGCCAAACCGGCAGCCAAGCCGGCCAATGATGGCCGTGAGCAGTGCTACATGTGTCACGGTGAGGTCAAGGCACTGAAGGAGGCCTCAAAACATGCCGCACTGGCCTGTTCGGTCTGCCATGACAAGACCAAAGAACACCTGGCCAACCCCGGCCCTGAAACCAAGCCGGTTACCAAGCTGGACCCGGCGGTCTGCGGTTCCTGTCACAAGAATCAGTATCAGAGCTTTTTTGCCCCCCATTATCCCGAAGGAGGCTCACGCAAGGAAAAGGGCGTACCCAGCGGCCGTTCACCAATGCAGGACAAACTGCTGGCAGGTCACGGCTTTACCTTTGAGCATGCTGAACCCCGCGGCCATGCCTTTATGGTGGTGGACCAGTTCGCAGTAGATCGTTTCCAGGGTGGGCGCTATCAGTTTAAGGGGGGCTGGAAGAACTACGACAAGGTTGGCAAGACCTGGGATGTGCTGGAAGACAAAGGAGCCAGTGCCAAGCTGACCGAGACCGCCATGGCCGGTAACCCGACCTGTATCCAGTGCAAGACCTCTGACCTGGTGTTGAAGTGGAAGTATCTGGGGGAGAAGGGGGGCAAGTTTGACCGCACCTCCAACGTGAATGACGTCATGAAGGATGTCCATAATCCGGTCGGCTGTATTGAGTGCCACGACCCCCACGGCACCCAGCCCCGCGTGATCCGTGATGCCCTGATTGCGGCCATTGACAAGGACCCGTCCAAAAACATCTTTGCCAAAAACGGTAAAACCGACCTGAAGGTGGTTTCCTTCCGTGATGGCTTCCGCAAGATCGGCGTGATGGAGAAGACCGATTCCCGCATGATGTGTGCCCAGTGCCATGTTGAGTACAATTGTAACCCCGGTACCCAGTGGAGCGACGGCAAGCCGGTCACCTTTGCCTCGGACCGTACCAACCACTTCCCGCTCAAGAATGCCAAAGAGATCCTGGCCCACTACAAGCAGCTTGATTTCTTTGACTTCAAGCATGCCGTAACCGGTGCCCGCCTGATCAAGCTGCAGCACCCCGAGGCAGAGACCTATGCCGGTTCCGTGCATGACAAGGCCGGTGTGCAGTGCCACCAGTGCCATATGCCCAAGCTGAAGGGCAAAGACGGCAAGCCGTACTCGACCCACGGTGTGGTCAAGCCGATCAATATGGCCAAGGAGTCCTGCATCAGCTGTCATAAGGACTTCAGTGTTGAGAAGGCCAAGTGGCAGATTGACACCATTCGCAACTACACCAAAGGCAAGATGCGCAAGGCCGAGTACTGGCTGGGCCAGCTGATTGATACCTATCTGGTGGCTTCCCGTGCCGGTGTCGCCCCTGCCGTACTGGATCAGGCCCGGGCCAAGCATGAAGAGGCCCATGTACTGTGGGAATACTGGACCGCTGAGAACTCAGACGGTTTCCATAACCCTGCTCTGGCCCGTGAAACCCTGACCGGCTCCATTGCCGCCTCCAAGGCCGGGGTCAAGATCCTGAATGATGCCATTGCCGTGGCTAACAAGAAGGAAGAACCGAAGAAATAACAGGCTGGAATCCAGTCTGCAGTAGCGACAGGGCTGTTCCTTAACCGGTACAGCCCTGTCATTTTTGTTGCAATAAGGATCAAAATTGTCTTTTTTGTCTATAATGGTTGACATTTTATAGAAGTAGGGTATTTACCCTATACAATTTGCTGATAAAGCGTATTCCCCTCTGGCAGGGTGGCAGTTTAAATTGTCTGTCGGATGCTAACGGTATGCGAGGAGCTAACAGGGTGCGCATAAATCGTGACAAGTTTCTTGGACAGTGGGTGCTGCTGCTGCTGGTGTTGCTGCTGCTGGCAGGCTCTATTATCCACAACCTGTATAAGATCCATACCGATGTCCTGACAGGCGAAGAACAGCGTCTGCTGACGCAGGCGCGGGTGGTAAACGCAAACCTGAGCGCCCAGCTACGGGGTACCGCTCTGGTGATGCAGCATATCAGTGAAGAATTAAGAAGCATTGAACACAACCGCTGGACGCAGGTTGTCAGCAACAGGGAACTTGAGTTTGATGTGCATGGGATTGCAGGGGTACGCACTGTATTTACGGTCGATCGCACCGGTATTGTCAGGCATGCCAACCGAAAGACCTTGATCGGCTCTGATCTGAGCGGGGAATCCTGCTTTCTGTCTGCCGTAAAGAACCCTGATCCTGCGGTGCTGTTTGTTACCCCTCCCTTTAAAACCAGTTCAGGGATATGGGGCATGAACCTGGTGCTGGCCATGCGTGATGCCGCCGATCGTTTCAACGGGATTGTTGCGGCAACCCTTGACGTTGAGTACTTTAAAACCCTGCTCGGTTCAATAAATCACAGCCCGGACATGTGGTCGGCCCTTACCCATGGAGATGGTATTCAGTTCATGATGGTACCGGATCGGCCAGGTCAGCAGGGGATAAACCTTGCAAGACCGGGATCGTTTTTTAGCCGTCACATAGCCAGTACCAAACGGGAGAATGTCCTGGGCGGAACGGTCTATGCCACCGGTGAAAAACGGTTGATGGCTATCTACTCAATCCAGCCGGCCGGGTTGAATATGGATAAGCCGCTGGTGGTGGCCGTTGGGCGGGATCGAGCCAGTATACTGGGGGGGTGGCGGGCCCATGCAATCCGTCAGGGGATCACCTTTGCCGTTATCGTGCTGGTCTCTGTGGCGGCACTGTTCGGTTTTCAACGCTATCAGCGGGAGCAGATACACCTTGCGCTTGCGGCTGAACAGGCGGTGCTGAACACCAAGCAGCAGCTGAGAGATGTTATTGATTTTCTTCCTGATGCCACCTTTGTTATCGACAATGACAAGAAAGTGGTGATCTGGAACCGTGCCATGGAAAAGATGTCCGGTATCCCCAAAGAGGAGATGATTGGCAAGGGTGATCATGAATACACCATTCCGTTCTATGGGGTACGCAGAACCCAGCTGCTTGATCTTCTGGATCTGGATGATAAGGAACTTGCTGCCAAATATGTCAATGTCCGCCGTACCGGTGAAATCCTTGATGCTGAAACCTTTTGTCCTGCCCTGAATGGCGGGGAAGGGGCCTATGTCTGGGCCACCGGTGTGCCGCTATATGACGCCGGCGGGCAGCGAGTCGGCGCCATTGAGTCGATCCGTGACATTACTGCACGTAAAAAGAACGAAG
>DAIQQT010000308.1:0-3973 GCA_036786685.1 Trichlorobacter sp. | reverse complement strand
CGGGAAGGCAAGGGCAGCAGCTTTACAGTTACCCTGCCGTTCCTGATCAACTCGCAGCCCGCACCCCGCCAGGAGTCGCTTGCGCCGGAGCGGGCCAAATCGGCCTGGGAGGGACCGCCGCTGCGGATTCTGCTGGCGGATGACAGTGAGACCAACTGTACGATGCTGAGTCTGCTGCTGTCACGCTACGGCCATACCGTTACCCAGGCAGGTGATGGCGGTGAGCTGCTGCATCACTGGCAGAAGGGTGAGTTTGATGTAGTCCTGATGGATATTCAGATGCCGGTGATGGATGGTATGGAAACCACGATGGTTATCCGTGAGCATGAAAAGAAGAGTGGCGTGCATCTGCCGATTATCGCCCTGACCGCCCATGCGCTGAGGGAGACCCGTGAACATATGTTAAGCGCCGGGTTTGACGGCTATGTTTCCAAGCCGATTGATCTGAAACTGCTGCATGAAGAGCTGCGGCTGGTGCTTGCGCAGGGTGGGGAGCAGGCTGGATAACGTACCTGTAACGGCTTATTCCAAATTCCATTCAAGCTGACACCTTACCACCCCTGACCCCTCCTAAAACAGGAGGGGGACGTAACTCCCCTCCTTACCAAGGAGGGGGTGGGGGTGGTTGGGTTTAGTGATCTATGCCCTCTGTGGCAACTGCTTTTTGTTGGTTAATCAATCGGGCCAGTTCCTGGCTGACACCTGCCACGGTTGTAAGTTCCTCCTCTGTGGCATTTTTAATCCCTTCCAGAGAACCGAACCGCGTCAAAAGCAGCCGTTCCAGTTTCGGCCCGATACCGGGAATCTCCCGCAGGGCGGAGCGGAGCATCTCCCGGTCCCGCAGGCTGCGGTGGTAGCTGATGGCAAAGCGGTGGGCCTCATCCCGGATGGCTGCCAGCAGCTTCAGCGGTGCCGAATCCTGCCGTAGTCTGACCGGGTTGCGGCGGCCCGGCAGAAAGACCCGTTCTTCTGTCCGTTCTACGTGAATATCCTTGCCATCCCCCTGCACCCTGCTTTTTGCCAGCGATACAACCGCCAGCTGTTCTGCAAGACCCAGTTCCTTGATGACCGCCAGGGTGCTGTTCAGCTGGCCGATGCCGCCATCCACCACCACCAGGTCCGGCAGGCCCCATTGCTGAATCCGTTCCGGGCTGAAGCGCCGGGCAAAGACCTCCTGCAGCATGCCGAAATCATCCTGTCCCTGACTGTTTCTGATCCGGTAGCGCCGGTAACGGTCTTTGTCCGCGATTCCATCCAGAAAGGCGACGCCACTGCCGACGGAATGCCGTCCCTGCAGGGTGGAGATGTCGTAGCATTCAATCCGGCGGGGCAGGCTGGGGAGTGCCAGTTTTTGCTGCAGTTCATGCAGGGTCCGCTCTATCCCCTGCCGGGTTGCTGTTTTTTCAGACAGCGCAGCCTGGGCATTGCGGCCTGCCAGGTTGACCAGATCCAGCTTGGTACCGCGTTGGGGCTGGTGCAGGCGGACCTTTCTGCCCCTCAGCTCAGTCAACCATTCTTCAAGGGTGCTGCTGGTCTCAAGCGCCAGCGGCAGCAGCAGTTCATCCGGGATGGTTCGTTCTCCGGCGTAGTAATGCTGGATAAAGGCGGTCAGGGCATCGGCGGCATCCAGCCCGCCGGAGCCATGCAGGACGGTGCTGCCGGACAGGGTGCCGCCCCGCACAAACAGCAAGGCAATGGCCAGACTGTCGTCGTTGACGGCCAGCCCCAGGATGTCGCTGTCGCCCCCCTGCCCCACTATCTTCTGGCGTTCCAGGGTGGTGTCAATCGCCCGCAGCAGGTCGCGCCAGCGGCCAGCCTCTTCATAGCGCAGCTCTTCTGCAGCCTGTTTCATCCGGGTCTTGAATCCTGCCACCAGGTCGTTACTTTTCCCTTCCAGAAACAGGACCGCCCCCTCCACCAGTGAGCCGTACTCCTCGGCAGAAATCAGTTTGTGGCAGGGGGCGCTGCACTGGCCGATCTGGTGATACAGGCAGGGACGGGGACGGTTCATGCAGCTTTTGAGCGGGTAGTGACGCAGGGGAAACATCCGCTGCAGCTGGCGCAGCACTTCCCGGGCCGCACCTGCCGAGGCGTAGGGGCCAAAGTAACGCGCACCATCCCGGCTTACCTTGCGTACCACCGTGAAGCGGGGAAACGGTTTGTGCAGATCGATCCGTAGCGAGAAGAAGGTTTTATCATCCTTCAGGTTCAGGTTGTAGCGGGGCTGGTGCTGCTTGATCAGGGTATTTTCCAGCAGCAGCGCTTCTTTTTCTGTATCGGTGATGGTGAACTCGATTGAGGTCACCCGCGCCATCAGGAAACGGACCTGGGGGCGGCCATCGGTGCTGCCGAAGTAGTTGCGTACCCGCCGGCGCAGGTTGCGGGCCTTGCCCACATAGAGGATGCTGCCATCGGCGTCGTACATCCGGTAGACACCGGGGCTGGTGGGAAAGGTGGCTATCTGCTGTTTCAGGTCCATGGGCGGATTGTAGCATTGTTGCTGCAAAAGAAAAGAACGGATGATGATCAAAATTAAGGCATGCGTGCGCACATTTTAAACAGCAATAACTGCTGCTATTTTAACCAAAGATTCCATTTTTCAGGCAGTTGCATGGTAAGTTGCTGATTGGCCGTGTTTTTGCTTGTGCTGCTACTGCCATCTATTGATGCAGTGCAGTCTATATTATGCCCAGGAGGCAGCAACAATGGAGTTGTCACCCCTTACCCCCCTGAAACAGAGTGGAGATGTCCTGTTCCTGATGCTTGGCGCCGTGATGGTATTTGCCATGCACGCCGGGTTTGCGTTCCTTGAAGTTGGTACGGTTCGCAAGAAGAGTCAGGTAAATGCCTTTGTAAAGATCCTGACTGACTGGTCGGTTTCAACGGTTGTCTATTTTCTGATCGGCTTTCCACTGGCCTACGGCATCTCATTCCTGAAGCCGGCTGACCAGCTGATGCAGGGAGCCATGGGCTATGATCTGGTCCATTACTTCTTTCTACTCTGCTTTGCGGCCTGTATCCCGGCCATTATCTCCGGCGGTATTGCCGAGCGGGCCAAGTTCTGGCCCCAGGTGATTGCCGGAGCTATCTTTGCCGGTCTCTGCTATCCCCTGTTTGAATCGCTGATCTGGGGCAAGAATGCCGCGCTGCTGCAGGGGCTCTTCAAGTCAATCGGCGGGCTTGAGTTCCACGATTATGCCGGGTCAGTGGTGGTACACTCCATTGGCGGCTGGATCGCTCTGCCTGCGGTGATCCTGCTGGGGGCACGCAAAGGGCGCTACAACCATGGCAAGTCCCATCCCCTGCCGATCAGCAATATTCCGTTTCTTGCGCTCGGTTCCTGGATTCTTGCGGTGGGCTGGTTTGGTTTTAACGTGATGAGTGCCGGTAATCTGGAGAAGATCTCCGGTCTGGTGGCGGTTAACTCGCTGATGGCCATGGTGGGTGGTGTGCTGGCTGCCCTGGTGGCTGGCAGAAATGACCCCGGCTTTGTGCATAACGGTGCACTGGCAGGCCTGATTGCCGTCTGCGCCGGCAGTGACCTAATGCACCCCCTGGGGGCGCTGGCAACCGGTGCCATTGCGGCGGTTATCTTTGTCTACGGCTTTACCTTTGAACAGGAAAAACTGAAGATTGACGACGTGCTGGGGGTCTGGCCGCTGCATGGGGTGATCGGCACCTGGGGCGGGATCGCCGCCGGTATCTTCGGCCAGAAATTCCTGGGCGGGATGGGTAACATCAGCTTCATTTCGCAGCTGGCCGGTTCTTTGACTGCGGTGCTGTTTGCCGTTGCCAGCGGCTTTATTGTCTATGGCGCCCTGTCAAAGACGGTCGGCATCAGGATGCATGAAGAGGATGAGTATAACGGGCCTGACCTGGCTATACATAAGATCGGGGCCTATCCGGAGGACAGTATCCGCTAAATGGCCTTTTTCGCTTCAGGCCTCGTCATACAGCAGAATGGCTTGTGCGA
>DAIQQT010000307.1:0-3992 GCA_036786685.1 Trichlorobacter sp. | reverse complement strand
CAGATAAATTCATTTCCGGTCTGGGGGTGAAAAATCTGGTGGTGGTTGATGCCAGTAAAGGGGTAACCCTGCAGCCTGCCCGGTCGCATCAGCATGAAAAAGCGGAAGAACCTGGCCATGATCAGCACTACCATGCAAAACATGTTGAAAAACATGTTCACGGTGACCATGACCATGATCACGGTAGCATGGACCCCCATATCTGGCTTGATCTGGACAATGCCCGGATCATGGTTGATACCATTGCCCAGGCCATGGCAGCAAAAGATCCGGCCAACGCTGCCGTTTACACCGCCAATGCTGCCGCACTTAAGCAGAAGTTGGCTCAACTTGATGCCGAGTATAAAAGCGGTTTGACCTCCTGCAAAACCAGAACCCTGCTGCATGGCGGTCACTATGCCTTTGGCTATCTGGCAAAACGCTACAACCTGCAGTATGAAGCCGCAGTCTCGGTTAATGCTGATGCCGAGCCAACCCCGGCCCGGATGATAGAGCTGATTAAGCAGGTGAAAAAGAGCGGGGTGCGCTACATCTTCAGTGAAGAGATGGTGTCACCACGCCTGACCGAGGCCATTGCCCGTGAAGCAGGGGTAAAGGTACTGGCCCTACATAACCTGCATAATATCTCAAAGGATGATATCCAGGCCAATGCAAGCTATGATTCTTTAATGCGCCGCAACCTGGATACTCTGAAAACCGGGTTGGAGTGCAGCCCAATTCACTAACGGTTGCTTTATAGACTACTTGCCGATATTGCCGCGATCAACCTGCAGCCGTTCCCAGGGGCCTGGAAATTTGTGTACTTCGTTGCGCAGCCAGTCCAGCCGCTCGCCGGATGCCGGGTGGGTAAAGAGCAGGGCTGGAGGAGCGGGGCGTTTTTCAGCAGTAAGACGCTGGTAGAAATGCACCATCCCCTCCGGTGGAATCCGCGCCGCCACCAGCCGTTGCAGGCCGTTTGCATCTATTAACATTGGTTTTGTTTGCAATTATCAAGCAATCTGAAGCCATGCCTGTCAAATTTCGTTAAATCATCCCCTGTGCCTTAACTTCGGCTTTAAGCCAGGCATAAAGCACTGGAGCTGCCACCAAACCTGCAATTCCGAATATTGCCTCAAGAAGCAGCATGGCAGTCAGCAGTTCCCAGGCTGTCGCCTGCACCTCATGACCAACAATACGGGCATTCATAAAATACTCGGCCTTATGAATCAGGATCAGAAAGATCAGTGAAGCTCCCCCGACACCAAATGAAACGCCAAGACTGATAACGACAATCACGGTGTTTGATATCAGGTTACCCACCACCGGTAGCATTCCTACACCAAAGGTTAACAACACAAGAATGCTTGCCATCGGCAGGTGGATATCAAACTGTGGCAGCACCACCAGCAGATAGATGCCGGTAAGGGCTGCATTAAGCCCTGAAATCTTGACCTGTGCAAAGACCACTTTATCAAATGCAGTTGCAAGATTACGGAGCCGTGCGCGTAAGGCGCTGATGAATGGCGGCGCCTTTTCGTGTTCAAGAAAGTGATGTACGGCAGTCATGCCACCCACCACCATCCCCAGAACAATGTGAGCGATAAAGGTGAGTCCTACCATACCTGCAACTGAAAGCTTCTGAACATGCACACCGAGAAGAGTAATCAGCTGTTGCCGCAAGTCCTCAATAGTTGTCGGCAGCACTTCTGCAATCTGGGTGGGAAGCGTACGGCGCAGCCCCTCAAGGGTTTCTGAAACTGTTGCCAACAGGATTGTAATGCCATGACTACTGCTGACATATGACCAGACAAGCATCCCGAAACTTGTCAGAGCGGTGATGACACAGATAACCACTACCCCAAGAGAAACTTTACGTGCAAACCGGTTCATGTTTTTGGGGAGATGTCGTGCGAGCTTCAGTGTCAGCACATAAACCGCAAGCCCGGAAAACACCGCAGGTACAAGGTTAAAATACAGAACCGCCAGGACTGCTGCTACAGCCAGTACATAGCTGATGCCTTCAGGCCTTCGAGAGTATGTTTTTAATGGGCTGTCGGATGATAAGGTCATTTTGCTAACCGCCTCAATACCTGCTCCAGCTTTTTCAACTCTTCACCGTAGCCGGTCCAGTTGCCCTGGCGTTGCATGTTGATTGCCCGTTCGTAGATACTCATTGCCTCTTTGGCCAGCGTGGCTGGTGGTGCCTTGGTATCTGTAGTTGTGCTCTGGGTTGCCGTGGCAGCAGCAGGCCGCTTACCGCCAAAGATCCTTTGTAGAGCCAGTTCAAGGGTTTCCTCCATTACCACTTCATCGCCAAAGGCAACAATAACCCTGCGCAGTTCCGGCAGACCGGATTTGTCGGCAGCCAGGAATAACGGCTGTACATAGAGCAGCGATTTCTCGATCGGGATCACCAGCATACTGCCACGGATAACTTCTGAACCGCGCTGGTTCCAGAGGGTCAGCTGCTGCGAGATGTATGAATCCTGATTGATCCGTGCATCAATCTGTTTCGGTCCATAGATCAGGCGGTCCCGGGGGAAGGTGTAGGCCTTGATCTTGCCGTAATTGTCGCCGTCACAGCGGGCAGTTAGCCAGGCGGCAAGGTTGTCCCGCTTGGAAGGACTGAACGGCAGCAGCAGGATATACTCCTCTTTCTTCTCCCCCGGCAGTTTCATGATGGTGTAGTACGGCTCCATCTGTTTTTCGCCAAGCACCGGAATTTCCCAGAGGTTTTCCTTGTTATAGAACACCTTCGGGTCGGTCATGTGATAGGTGCTGAACATGGCCGCCTGTACCTGCAGGAACTGGTGGGAATACCGCACATGGGTCTTTAATCCGTCCGGCATGGCAGCCATCGGTTTGAACAGCGCCGGGAATATCTTCGCATAGACCTTCAGCAATACATCATCCGGATCACTGATGTAAAAATCAACGGAACCGTCGTAGGCATCAACCACTGCCTTGACCGAGTTACGCATGTAGTTGATACCGCCTTTCAGCGGTTTGGAATAGGGCAGACGGTTTGAATGGGTGTAGGCATCAATGATCCATTTCAGCTTGCCTTTGTCGTCCACCACCATGTAGGGGTCAGCATCAAAACGGAGAAATGGCGCCAGTTCCTTGACCCTCTTGCTGATGTTCCGGTTGTAAAGAATCCGGCTTTCACTGGTAATGTCTGATGACAGCAGGATCTTTTCTGTCTTGAAATGAACCGCAAAAAGCGCCTTCCGGAGCAGTGATCCGGTCTGTACGCCCCCTTTGCCGTCATAGGTGGTGTTTACATTACCGGTGGCGGTGGGGTAGCTGAACTCCGGCACCCTGGTCTTGACAATGACGTAGTCGTTGGACATTTCGCCGTAGTAGATCTCCGGACGGGTGACCTTGATGTCTGTCAGGCTGACCGCCGGGATATCCTTGACGTAAAATTCCGGCAGCCCTTCCTTGCTGATCCGGCTGACCGGCCCCATGGTGATGCCGTTGCCGTGGGTAAAGATCAGACGCTCGTTGATCCAGTTTTTGCTGGGCAGATCAGCGTATGAAAGCTCGCGGGGGGACAGCATGACCTGGGTGTACCGGCCGTTGACCATGTAACGGTCGTTGTCTACATCAAAAAACTTGTAGTAGGTGCGGATCTGCTGCAGCTGACTGTAGGTTTTGAGCAGCGGCGCATGATCCCAGAGCCGGATGTTCTTGATGGTGGCGTCGTTGCTGGCGATCTCGGCAGCTGAGAGTCTGGTGTCAACATCAAACGGCACGGTTTCGATCTTTTTCAGATCATAGCCAAAGCGGGTGAAATTGATGTTGTGCTCAATGTAGGGGGTCTCAAGAGCAAGTTCATTGGGGGCCACCTTGAATTTCTGCAGCAGCGCCGGATAGCCGCGCATGCCGACAAAGTAGGCTGCCACCACAACAATCGGGGGCAGCAGAACCAGCCGCCAGGTCCCTTTCCAGAGCCCGAATGCCAGCAACAGTCCGGCTGCAGGGGTGATGAAAGTCAAGGTGGTGAGTGT
>DAIQQT010000306.1:0-4007 GCA_036786685.1 Trichlorobacter sp. | reverse complement strand
GTTGGCGCCGGGAATCCGTTTGATGGCATCCAGGATATACAGGTTGGCATAGTTGCCCAGGTAGACCGGATCATAGCGGTCATCAGGGGAATAGACGCTGATTACCATCATAAAGGATTGGGAGCGTTTCTGAACTGACACCCCCTGCTGGCTGACCACATCCGGCAATAATGAAGATGCCTGACTGACCCGGTTCTGGACGTTAACCTGGGCCATATCCGGGTCAGTGCCCGGTTCAAAGGTGATGGTCAGGCTCATGTTGCCGGATGAGGCGCTGGTGGAGGACATGTAGCTCATACCATCCACGCCGTTGACCTGCTGTTCAATCGGCGCAGCAACGGTATTGGCAATCACCTCGGCAGTGGCGCCGGGATAGAAGGCCGAAACCTGCACCGTGGGCGGGGCAATATTGGGATACTGGGCAATCGGGGTTGCCTTGAGGGCAACCAGCCCCCCCAGGGTTATGATGATGGCAATCACCGCAGCAAAGACAGGACGATCAATAAAAAAGCTTCCCATGATCCCCCCTTACTTGACTGCTGCCGGCTGAGCTGACTTCTTCAACTCTTCAGGCGTCACCAGCTTGACCGGAGCACCGGGGGCCAGCTTCATGAAGCCATCCACAATCACCTTATCGCCAGCCTTCAATCCCTGCCTGATGATCCAGTCATGCTCAAGCCACTCCCCCACCACCACCGGTCTGGCCTCTGCCAGCCCTTTGTCATTGGCCACAAAAACCACATGACCGTTACTGGTCTGCTGCACTGCCCGCTGGGGAACCGTCAGCGCATTGGGCCGGGTTGCCCCCTTCAGGTAGGCCTTAACAAACATGCCGGGACGCAACACCCCTTTGGGGTTGGGGATCTCGGCCCGCACCAGGTAGGTACCGGTGTCTTTATTAAAGGAGGGATCCGCAAAGTTGACCACCCCTGCCAGGGGATAACGCCGACCATCGGACAGCTCGATATCAACGGTAAAACGGTTATCTTTGGGCCGAACGATCTCTCCCTTTTCCACGGCCTGCCGCATATTAGCCTGCTCATTCTGGGACACACTGAAATCAACCCAGGCCGGGTCCAGCTTGGCAACGTAGGTCAGTTTGGCAGAGCTGCTGCCTGCAGCAATGTAGCTCCCTTCCCGCATCAATGCCTGGCTGGCCACACCGCTGACCGGCGAGGTAATGCTGGTATAGCTCAGGTCAAGCAACGCCTTGTCCAGATTGGCCTGGTCCTGCTGCAGACCGGCCTCGGCGGTCTTGTAGTTGCCGATGGCAGTATCCAGATCACTTTTGCTGGCGGCATTCTGATCAGCCAGAGGCTTGATCCGGTCAAGACTGGCCTTGGCGGTAAACAGTTGGGATTTACGGATATCAACCGCTGCCCTGGCCGCATTTACCGCTGCCACAAACGGTTTCTTATCAAGCACAAACAGCACCTGCCCCTGCTTGACCGGCTCCCCTTCCTGATAACTAATCTTTTCAAGAAAACCGTTCACCCTGGCCATTACATCCACCTGGTGGGAGCTTTGTATCTGGGCCACAAAGGGAAACACCGCCGGCACTGTTTGGGGCTGAACTGTCACGGCAACCACCTCGGTCACCGGCACCTGGCCCTTGGACTGTTCTTTTTTACTGCAGCCTGCTACCGGAAGAAACAGGCTGGCAATCGTGGCAGCAGAGAGAAACAAACGCAGATGATTCAGGTGGTTGAAGCGGATCAGGCGGGACAATTCCATCGGTAACCTCACGCTGCTGTGTATGATCTATTTCATTTCTATCTGAGGTACCACACATCAAGACGTTGTCAAGGCGGGCCACTGAACTTATACTGCGTGCATTCAGCATCAATTCTGTCGGGGGAATCATGCAACGACTCAAGGAATTTTACGAACAAGAATCATTCACCGGCATCCTGTTGATGCTGGTCACAATAGCGGCCCTGCTGCTGAAAAACTCCCCCCTGGCAGAGCTCTACAACGGCTTTCTGCACACACCGGTAGCAGTCCAGTTCGGGGCCTTGAAGATTGCCAAGCCACTGCTGCTCTGGATCAATGATGGCCTGATGGCGATTTTCTTTCTGCTGGTGGGGCTTGAGGTCAAGCGGGAGCTGATTCGGGGCAACCTGTCATCCTGGAATCAGGCTGCTTTGCCGGTTATTGCCGCCATTGGCGGCATGCTGGTACCGGCCCTGATCTATGTCGGCTTTACTCACCAAGAACCAGCATCCCTGCATGGCTGGGCCATCCCCACGGCAACTGACATCGCCTTTGCCCTGGGTATTCTGTCGTTATTGGGTAACCGAGTGCCGGCCTCACTGAAGATCTTTCTACTGGCCCTGGCGATTATCGACGATCTGGGCGCCATTGTGATCATCGCCCTCTTCTACACCTCTGACCTGTCGCTGATCTCCATTGCCGTTGCCTCAATCACCCTGCTGGCCCTGTTTGCACTTAACCGCTTTGGCGTGCAACGCAGGGCAGCCTATATCCTTTTAGGGGTAATATTGTGGGTCAGCGTGCTGAAGTCTGGGGTCCATGCCACCCTGGCTGGTGTGGCCCTGGCCTTTATGATCCCTTTGGAAACGAAAGGAGAGGATCAATCCAAGATCCCGCTTGCAGCCAGCCTTGAACATGACCTGCACCCCTGGGTTTCGTTTATGATCCTGCCGCTGTTCGCCTTTGTGAATGCCGGGATTGACCTGCGCGGCCTGTCGCTGAACCAGCTGGCCACCCCGGTGCCGATGGGAATCATGCTGGGACTGTTTGTCGGCAAGCAGCTTGGCGTCTTCGGGTTCAGCTGGCTTGCCATCAAAACCGGTTTGGCACGCCTGCCAACTGCCAGTAACTGGCGCCAGTTTTACGGTGTCTGCCTGATGACCGGCATCGGCTTTACCATGAGCCTTTTTATTGATTCGCTGGCCTTTACCGATGATGCTATCTACCAGTACGCAGATAAACTGGCGATTGTGCTGGGATCGCTGTTATCCGGCGTAGCGGGCTACCTTGTGCTGCGTTTTGGACCTTCAACACGTCAGACCTGACCACCGGGGCTTGACGCCCAGTCGTCGCTATGGTATTGAGCAAACCTTCAAAATTCAACGGGTTACAAAACAAATTAATTGCCCACACAAAACAAAAGTTTAACCAAACAAAAAAAATTCACGAGGTAGTACCATGTCCCAAGCCATAACCAAGCCGATCGGCGCCATGCTGGATGAGATTGCAGCACGTTTTCCTGACAATGATGCCCTGGTCTACCCGGAGCGAGGGCTGCGTTATTCATACAAACAGTTTAACGAGATCTGCCGTCAGGTGGCCAAGGGGCTGCTGAAACTGGGCATCAAAAAAGGGGATCACGTCTCGATCTGGGCCTATAACGTGCCGGAATGGGCGATCCTGCAGTTTGCCACCCCCAAGATCGGCGCCGTACTGGTAACCGTCAATACCGCCTACAAATCATCGGAACTGGAGTATGTCCTGAACCAGTCCGATTCCACCACCCTGTTCATGGTCAAGTCGTTCAAAGATACCGACTACGTCAAGACCCTGGCCGATGTAGTGCCCTCCATCCACGACTCAGAGCCGGGCAAGCTGAAGCACGAAAAACTGCCGTTCCTGAAGAACGTGATCTTTATCGGCGATGAGACACCGGCCGGGATGCTCAATTTCAACTCAATCATAGAGCTGGGCAAGGATGTCTCCGACGAGGAACTGGCAGCGGTTGAGGCCACCCTGGACTGCAACGATACCATCAACATGCAGTACACCTCCGGCACCACCGGCTTCCCCAAAGGGGTGATGCTGACCCACTACAACCTGACCAACAACGGCTTCCAGATCGGCGAGTGCATGAAGTTCACCGACAAGGACCGGCTCTGTATCCCGGTGCCGTTCTTCCACTGCTTCGGCTGCGTACTGGCCACCATGGTCTGTGTTACCCACGGTTCCGCCATGGTACCGGTTGAACTCTTTGCTCCGCTCAAGGTTCTGCAGACCATTGAGGCTGAAAA
>DAIQQT010000305.1:0-4015 GCA_036786685.1 Trichlorobacter sp. | reverse complement strand
CACGGCATCTGGCAAAACAACAAAGAAAGGATTTTACCATGCAGCATCACTCCATGCGCAACCTGTTGGCCGGTCTCAGTATCACCACACTCATTGCCGGTATGGCACCAGTTTCAGCTGCCGAGACGGCGCCGGCAGCTCCTGCAGACAACGCAAAGCCGGCCACAGAGTCGGGCCCCAGCGGCTGCGGCGGCATGAAAAAGTGCCCCAAGTGTGCTAAACATACAAGCGATGGTGCCAGTGGCTGCGGTGGGGCCATGAAGCAGCCGCAAGCTGAACAACCTGCCGCGGTAAAAGGCTCCAGCGGCTGCGGCGGAGCATCCGGCTGCGGCGGTGCAGCAAAACCTGCCACGCCTCCCAAGCAATAAATCGATTAGGTCGATTTGACAACCTGAATACTATTGCTAAAATCACTTGCAGGCGGTGAAGTCACCACCTTAAATCCACGCAGGAGGTTTGCTATGGAGAAGGACCGGTTGAAGTCCATCCTGGCAGGAATGGGCATCGCCAGCCTCGTTGCAGGCATGGCGGTTGTTCCGTTCAACGCTCAGGGTGCAAGTGGTTGAGGCGGCAAGGAGGGTGCCGG
The DNA here is from genome assembly GCA_036786685.1 of Trichlorobacter sp. Lineage (GTDB taxonomy): Bacteria > Desulfobacterota > Desulfuromonadia > Geobacterales > Pseudopelobacteraceae > Trichlorobacter. The sequence continues at coordinate 3,429 of DAIQQT010000305.1, read as the reverse complement.
GAGCACCCCGAAGAAGGAAGCCGGCACAAGTGGCTGAGGCGGTAAAAGCGGCGCCGGGAGCGCCGAGACCCCCAAAGACAAAGATGTCAAGCAGACCCCGGATGACAAGAAACCTGCAGAGAGCAAGCCTGCAGAAAAACCGGCTCCAAAGCCGGGCGGCAGCGGCTGAGGTTCAAGTGGTTGAGGCGGCTCAACCGGCGCCGGGAGCGCCAAGTAAAAGATCACTATAGCTGTATGACCGGGCGGCAGGGTACACTCATCTCTGTCGCCCGTTGTTTAGACCAACCACCTATTTTTCAGGAGGCACGCCATTTTCCCCACGACCCGAAAACTGCTGGGACAGGATGCCTGGAATCGTCTGATCGGCAAATCCTTGCATGAGCTTGATCCGGAAACCGTGCCCATCCAGCTGGAAAAGGTGGCCGGCCTGACCCACCCGGAATGGTTGCCGGATCTGGCCCGGCTGGAGCTGGGCTGTCACCGGGCCATGAATATTCCGCTACCCCAGCCAGAAGAGCTGCAGGCCCTGACCATCAACCCCTCATTGCAACTGCTGCCGGTCCCCTGGACACATCTGCTGACCCTGCTGACCTTTGCCAAAAAGCAGGATATGAAACGGGTTGAGCCGGGTGAAGAACTGGTGCTGATCTGGTCTGATCCGACAAACAGGAATCTTCGATTTGAATCGGCCCTGCCGGACCACCTGCTGGCATTGAAGATGGTCGCGGAAGGAATCACCCCGGAAAAAGCGGCACAACAGGCGAACCAGCCGATGGCACTGTTCGATGCCGTACTGTGGGATGCTGTGCGCAAAGGGATCCTGCTGGCACCGGCATCACAACTGCGGCGAACTCCGGCTTTCGTTTCACAGGCCAATGACAAACGCTTCATGTCTGCCGAGGTGTTCACCCTGCAATGGCATCTGACCCAGAGTTGCGACCTGTCCTGCAAGCATTGTTACGACCGCAGCCAGCGGGCAGCCTTCCCGTTTGACCGCGCCGTCACATTGATGCAGGAACTGCGCGATTTCTGCTGGAGCCGGTTTGTACGGCCCCAGGTTTCGTTCAGCGGCGGCAATCCACTCCTGCATCCGGATTTCTACCGGATCTATCAGGCGGCAGCTGACCACGGCCTGATGACCGCCATCCTCGGGAACGCCACTGAACGCAGCAACATTGAACGGCTCATGGCGATCCAGCGTCCGGTCTATTACCAGGTCAGCCTGGAGGGACTTGAAGCACAGAATGACGAGATCAGGGGAAGCGGCAACTTTAAGCGGACGATTGATTTTCTGCAGATGTTGACTGAAATGGGTGTTCCCAACATGGTCATGCTGACCCTGACCAAAAGCAATCTTGATCAGGTCATTCCGCTGGCTGAGGCTCTGGAAGGAATTACCGGCGGACTGACCTTCAACCGGCTGGCGCTGTTTGGCGAAGGGGCGCGGCTGGCCCTGCCCACCCGTGAGGAATATAAAACATTTCTTGAACAGTATGTGGCAGCGCTGCCGACCCACCCGGTACTGGCCCTGAAAGACAGTCTGCTCAACTCAATTTATGATGATCAGGGCGAACCATTATTCGGCGGTTGTGCCGGATTCGGGTGCGGTGCCGCCTTCAACTTCGTGGCCATCCTCTCCGATGGCGAGGTGCATGCCTGCCGCAAGTTCCCCTCCCCCATCGGTAATATCATGCATCAGAGCCTTGAGGAGGTCTACAACTCGGAAACAGCTGCGCGCTATCGCGACGGCTCAACCGCCTGCAGCGGCTGTAAACTGAAACCGGTCTGTGGTGGCTGCCTGGCCGTAACCGCCAGCTTTGGCCATGATCCCCTGACCAGCAAAGACCCTTACTGCTTCAGGATATAATGATCCACCACCCAGGCTGCAAAGGGAAAGCTGCAGGTAAAGGCAGGTGAGACCGCATTCAACAGATGCACGCTGCGGCTGTCCCCCTCCACCACAAAATCCTGCACCAGCTCTTTGGTGGTGGTATTCAGCAGCTGGGCCCGGATGCCCGGCTTGCTCCACTGGTTGAAGCCGCTGGTATCAATCTGCTTAACCATCTTGACTGCCAGACCGGTAAAATAGCTGCGGTCATACTTTTTCAACTCGGACAGAGCCAGAGAGCGGAAACCGAAGTTATCCCCCAGGAACAGGCGCGATTCCCAGCCGATGATCTCAAACAGCTCGCCAAGACTGAAATTTTCCAGCCCAACATAATTCTGGCGCCAGAATGCCGGTATGGCGGTGGGGCCGATCTTGATCGTGCCATCCACCGTTACCGTATAATGGACCCCCAGAAACGGATTCTTCAGGTTGGGCACCGGATAGATATTGGTACGGATCGGCTTGTCCGTGCCGGTATATTTCAGGTAGATCCCCTTGAACGGGATAATGGTATAGTGCTGTGAAAAGCCGTAATCACGGGCAACGGTATCAGCATACAGCCCGGCTGCGTTGATGACCAGACCGGCCTCCAGCACCAGACCACCGGTGGTAACAACAGCAGCATCTCCCTGACGTTTCAGATATCCCTGACCAAACAGAAAACGTACCCCTGCCGCCTCAAGATCCTCTTTCAAGGCATGGCAGACCTGGGTTGGATCAACCGTGGCCGTGGTGGGAGAATAGAGTGCAATACCGGTGGTCTTTGCGTTGGGATCGATCTCCGCCAGCTCCTGTTCATCAATAATCCGCACATCCACGCCGTTGCGCTCCCCACGGCGCTGCAGCTCCTGCACCCCTTCAATCTCATTCAGATCCGAGGCAACCACCACCTTGTGACACTGGTTGATGGCGAGACCACGATCCTTGACATAGGCAGTCATCAGCCGGTTACCATCACGGGTAAAGCGGGCCTTCAGCGAATCAGCCGAGTAGTAGAATCCGGCATGCAGCACCCCGCTGTTGCGGCCGCTGCCGTGACAGGCCACGTCTGCTTCCTTATCAATCACCAGAATGTCGGCAGCAGGCAGACGGGACTTCAACTCACGGGCCAAGGCCAGGCCGATGATACCGGCCCCGATGATCAGGAAATCGCAACGCTGCTGGCTGTTCATAGCTGCACCGGATACTGTCTGGAAAGTTTGATAAAGTTATCCAGCAGCTCCATTCCGCCCTCAGTCAGGATCGATTCCGGGTGAAACTGCACCCCCCAGACCGGCAGTTCTTTGTGACGCAGTCCCATGATCTCGCCATTATCCACCCAGGCGGTCACTTCCAGACAATCCGGCAGGCTGGCACGTTCAACCACCAGCGAATGATAACGGGTGGCATTGAACGGATTGGGCAGGCCGCTGAACAACTCTTTACCGTCGTGGTGGATCGGCGAGGTCTTGCCGTGCATCAGCGAGACACTGCGCACCACCTTGCCGCCAAAGGCAGCACCAATGGACTGATGCCCCAGACAGACCCCCAGGAGCGGAATT
>DAIQQT010000304.1:0-4050 GCA_036786685.1 Trichlorobacter sp. | reverse complement strand
ATTATAGGTGGAAACAATAGCCGAAACCGATGGTATCCGAGGGGCATTAGACATGGGAATGCTCAACCTCATCGATAAGCTGTACCAAGCGACCAGCGCTATCCTGCCAGCAAAAATGGGCGGCACGCTGCCGCCCCCGCTTCAGCAGATATTCCCGCACCTCCGGTTGTTGCACCGCCTGCAAGGCCTGCAGCATTTCATCGACAGCATCTTCTCCTACATACAGAGCAGCGCTGCCGGCCACCTCAGGGATAGACGAGTTTTGGCAAGTAATGACCGGGCAATCGGACTGCATCGCCTCCAGGATCGGTAACCCAAACCCTTCGTACCGCGACGGATAGATCAAAGCCACAGCGCCGCTGTACACTAATGAAAGCGCATCGTCCGTGAAGAAACCGGCATACCCCTCGGCATCGCCGGCCATTTCGCGCAGCTCTGGCTCCAGTGGCTGGGTGGTACCAGCCATCACCAGAGCATAGTCTGCACGATTTGGTAGTTTTTCGAAGGCCTGGAAGAAAAGTGCTACATTCTTGTGTTGGTCGCGCCGCCCCACCAGCAAGAAATACGGCTTGGTGATGCCGCTAGCGGCCCTGAATGCTGCAATTTCTTCTGTTGAATGGGGCCTAAAGACCTCAGAAACCGCACAGGAGACAACCGCCATCGGATGCATGGCTACTTGCGGGTAATAGGCTGCCAGATCTCGGGCCGTTGAGGCCGAAATCGCGGCAAAGGCTGTTGCCTGAATGATGGCGTGGTACTTATCGCGCCACTCTGGATTTGGAGCCGCTGGTCCCACCGTATCGAACCGTTCCGGTATCATGTCGTACAGCATCAGGAGTGAAGGTGTGGTGGTAGTGAAGGTATAGTAGGTAGACAAAAAGAGGCTAGCCTGCTGTTCTGCGCACAGCCGATCCAAGCCGGCCGCCTCGTCTTGGGCAGTACCGATCGTGTAGGCGCCGATGTGCCGCTTTTTAATGCCCGGCAGCTCGGGTGCCGTGCCGGCCCGGTCCAGCAGGATAATCCTGCGGCCTATCGGCAGCTTGCCCAATTCCGTCAGCATTGACTGCCATAGCCGACTGATGCCGAAGGGTTGCCCCTGCTGCAGTTGAAAGATGACCCCGTCAACAACAATCGCCTGTTCAGTTCTTTGTGCCGAAAGCGGCTCTGTGCCTGCCAGTGCTTTACGGTAGGCGACTATCGTCTCTTCAACACAGCGCTCCCAACTGAACAGCGTGGCCCGGTTTAGTGCACGCTGTGCCAAATCATCACGCAATTCCTGGTCCGTCGTCATCCGCACAAGGGCCTGACACAGACCATCCAGATCATGCGGATCAAGCATGATGCCAGCGTCGCCAACCACCTCAGGCAGTGATGAGGTGATGGAGGTTATGACCGGCGTGCCGCACTGCATCGCCTCCAGCGGCGGCAGGCCAAAACCCTCGTACAGCGACATATACGCAAAGACCTGTGCGCCACTGTAGAGCGGGGCTAATTCTTCATCGGGTACATAGCCGGTTAAAATAATGCGTTTATGCAACTCAGAATTATTGTCTATCTCACTAAAGATGCGGTCAAAATCCCAGCCTTTGGTACCCGTCAGCACCAGCCGTGTGTTGCCAATGGTGCGCTCCCTCACCAGACGGGCAAAGGCACGCAACAGGTGATCGATGTTTTTACGTGGTTCCAGTGTGCAGAGACTCAGGATGTAGGGCGCATCACCAAGGTTGTATTTCTGTCTAACAGCCAACTGTAGCTGTAGATCCGTGCAGCGGTAAAAAATTGCGGGATCAGCTGCCAGATAACTAACGACCGCCTTTTCCTGAGACATTCCTAAATAGTCACACAAATCTGACTTTGTTGCTTGTGAGATACAAAGGCATCTATCACTCAATTTCAGTTGGTGCAGCATTCGTGCTTGTAGGTTAACACTATGTTGCGGCACATAGTGCGGAAACAGGACAGGAATCAAATCGTAAACGGTTAAAAATCGTATTGGGACAGTGACTGCGTCAGGCAGACCGTGGAAAGGGGAATGGAAGATATCTGCATCAGATAACGTAGCATCGCCAAAAGGGATGTGATTAAATTCTGGATGAAGTGTAAGATAGCGACGACAAGCATCTGCAGTTTGCGGGGCATACTGCATCATTGCTTCCGTGCTACAAAATGTAAGTTCTATTTCAGATGATTTTGCCAAACCACGTGCAACATGTTCAACAACCCTGAAAATTCCAGTACGAGCATCAACATAATCAAGCGAAAGCCCTAACACAGAGATATCATAGAGGACTTTAATACGGCTAATGTGTTTATTTATCTGTTCTTTATTGCAATTAGACAATATTTTAGCAATTCTTTGCACAACCACGGCATCCGAAAAGTTCTGCACTACCATCTGTCGAGCCGCAGCACCCATTTGGGCACACAATACCCTGTCATTATACAAAACTGCCAGATAACGCGCGAAATCTTGAGCGTCATTTGCAATAAAACCATCAATTCCATGTCTAATCAATGACTCCTGGGTACTGTTACGTAATACGACCACTGGAACGCCATGCGCCATAGCCTCTAGGACCTTGACCGACATCCCGGTGCCGCCAATGACCGGGCATGCGGCACAACACGTCGTTGCATACAACTCAGACAAGTCGGGGACAAACCCTCTCAAGTTGATCCCATCGGACGGAATCAGCTTTTTTGTTATTTCTCCGACCACCTGAATTTCGCATTGCGGGTAAAGCTGTAAAAGGGCTGGCATCACACGAGACGCCAAATATAAATAAGCTTGTATATTAAAAGGATTATCGGCAGCGACAAAGACAGGGTTGCCCATATAGCTGTTCGTGGTTGACGGTATCGAAGACGTTACTGGAATATGCTCAACTACGGTTTTATTGGTGTTTTTTGAAATTATTTCAGCTTCTTGCCGAGAGATTGCAATTGTATAATTAAATAAATCATATAGCGAATATTCTAGATTACTTGGTGTGAGGCTTAACTGACTAAAAAAACTCTCATTGACGGATAATGGATGAACACTCCAAGGTTCATAAGGAGGCGGTCCTAGGACAGGAAGAAGTTTTTGCTGTAGCGCACTGCTTAACGACACCAGGTCGATGGAATCCACAATAGTCGTGCAATCAGAGGCGTCTATAGCTTGCAACAATCCGGAAGAATAAATATAGAAGATAAACACTACATCTGGTCTTAAAGATTCATAGGTCTTTTTGAACAATCCAGCCAAACCTGGCGGGCAATGATATTCAAGATTCAGTACGTCCTGATTATTTAACTGGGCCTGCGCCACAAACGCCTGATCTATCGGACTGGAATGGTACAAAACGACTTCTACACTTTTTCCTTCGAAATACTGTCTCGATTCTTGGTTCCAAGAGTATGGTCCATATTCAGCATGGCTTAGAAAAGTTATCTGATACCCCAGCTGTTGAAACGCATCAATGATAGTTAGACATCGTTTATGTGTGCCAGTTTTTCCAGGATACGGATTTTGAGTAAAGTATAACAATACCTTTCTTGTATAATTCTTCATCACAAACTATCTTCCTAACAGCTTTCGCAGTTCATCGTTCAGCATGCTTTCAGGAAAGTTTTTCTTGTTGTATTCCTGCTCCCACCACCCGTCGCCAGTTGGTGAAAACAGTGGCGACGATGTTCTACGGAAAAAGGCGGTTGTCTGATTTACAATTTCCAAAAACTCAAACATCGAGTCATCCATCAGAAATTTAAACAGGTTAAAGATCGTCGGGATGTGGATATCATCGATAACTAGTATCGCTCCTTCCTTCAGATGGGGATAGATAAAGTAGTATTCCATCTCCGGAAAAGGATAGCCATGCGGACCGTCGATCAGCGCAAAGTCCAGCTTGTGGCGAAAACGGTAATACGGCAGGGTCGTCTGGGTTGGCCCCTCCACATACTCAACAGCTGACCGGTTGAAAAGCGGTGAATTTTTGACACAGGTAATACTGTCCCCGGCATCAAGAGCAAACACCAAATGATGGCGACTGATGTTGGAGAACATCAGGG
>DAIQQT010000303.1:0-4052 GCA_036786685.1 Trichlorobacter sp. | reverse complement strand
CCAGCAGTGGCGATTTTCAGGCGGATCTGGCGCGAGCCGAAGGGTTGCAGGCTATTTTTCAGGCCACGCTGGCTCAAGTTCGGCGTCTGATTCCGTTTTCTCTGGCCGGCATTCTGGAGTCGATGGATGACGGTAGCTTTGAGCTGACCTCCTGTGACAGCATGCCCTGCAGTACCACGTTGCAGGAGGCTGCCGATGCTGCCATTCAGGATGGAGCCTTTGCCTGGGCCCTGAATCGCAACCAGGCGGTGATGGTACCGGCCCAGGAGAACGTAACGCTGCTGATGCAGAGCATTACTACCCGCTCACGAATCCACGGCATGTTTGTGGGTCTGGTGCCGGGGCACTCGGCCACCATTGATGCCCCCTCCCTGAATGCCCTCTCCATTTTGCTGAATGCCGCTGCCTACGCTATGGAAAGTGCCAGCCTGCGAGGCCTGCTGCAGGAACATATGGCCAACCTTGAACAACGGGTTGAGGAGCGGACCCGTGAGCTGGCAGTGGCCCGTGAAAAGGCAGAGGCGGCCAGCCGGGCCAAGAGCGAGTTTCTGGCCAATATGTCCCATGAAATCCGCACCCCTATGAACGGTGTGATGGGGATGACTGAACTGCTGTTGGAAGGCACCTTTTCGCCGGAGCAGCAGCGCAAACAGTTGCTGGCAATCAGGGATTCAGCTGAAAACCTGATGGTAATCATCAATGATATCCTTGATTTTTCCAAAATTGAGGCCGGCAAGCTGGAACTGGCAACAGCGCCGTTCCTGCTGCGCAAAGGTGTTGAGCAGGGGCTGTATTCACTGGGTCTGAAGGCAGAGCAGAAAGGGTTGCGGCTGGTTATTCAGGTGGATCCGGCACTGCCTGATCGTCTGGATGGCGACAGTCACAAACTGCGCCAGATCCTGGTCAACCTGGTGGGTAATGCGCTGAAATTCAGTGAAAAAGGGGCGATCACCGTCACTGCAGGTATTGAACAGCAGTTGGATGCCGGGCTGCTGGTACGATTCTGCGTGGCGGATCAGGGGATCGGTATTCCGCTTGAGGCCCAGTCACGTATCTTTGAGACCTTTGAGCAGGCCGATGTGACCACCACCAAAAAATTTGGCGGTACCGGTCTGGGACTGACCATCTGTCGCCGTCTGGCAGAGCTGATGGGAGGCCGGATCTGGGTGGAGAGCGAGCCCGGGCAAGGCAGCAGATTCATTTTTACGGCCCTGCTGGCACCGGTTGGAGATGACGTGGTGATTGAAGGGGAAGGCAGTACGGTTCTCCAGTCCCTTGAGCCCCCTAAAGGGCTGACCGTATTGCTGGCTGATGATGTTGAGGTAAACCGCGAACTTGCCAAGGCGGTGCTGGAGCGTTACGAACATCGTATAACCGAAGCGACTGATGGTAAAGAAGCGTTTGAAGCCTATGCGTCCGGACAATTTGATATTGTGTTGATGGATGTACAGATGCCGGAAATGGACGGTCTGCAAGCCGCCACTGCCATCAGAAAACTGGAGCAGGAACGGGGCCTGGGGCGGACACCGATTGTTGCCATGACCGCCTATGCCGGTAAGGATGATCGTGACAAGTGTCTGTCGGCAGGGATGGACGATTACCTGTCCAAGCCGGTTAAACCGACGCAGATGCTGGAGATGCTGCAGCGCTACTGTGGTGCTGTGGTTGCCGAGCAGCAGCCGGAAGCGGTTGCTGCGCCAGCCCCGGTACCTGCTGTTGAAGATGAAATTCCGGTCTATGCCAAGGCGGATCTGCTGGAACGTCTGGGGGGGGCAGAGGCACTCATTCCCCGCTTTATGGGGCTGTTCTTTAAAGGGGTTGAACCGAACCTGGCTGCCCTGGAAGAGGCGATCGCTTCGGGCGACACGGACAAGGTGCGGACCAGTTCCCACGCCATTAAAGGATCTTCCGCCAATATCGGTGCCATGCAGATGCGGGAAACCGCAGCAGCCATTGAGGCCGATGCCAAGACCGGTGATATCACGGGGGCCTCGGCGGGCCTGGAAAAGCTGAAGGTACAGCTGGAAGAGTTTAAGGCTGTAACGGAGAATTAACCTAAAATCAATAGCACGCGGATCAAATCTGATTTTGACGGATGCCCGCGGATTTTACTGAACTGCTTAAGATCTGCATATATCCGCTCAATCCGCGGCCGATTACCATGGCTTTTTATCAACTGCTTTACCTCAGTTTCAGTTCTGCATCCTCCAGCTGCTTGATCCGGTCCCGCAGTTCTGCTGCCTTTTCAAAGTCCAGTTCCTTTGCCGCAGCCAGCATCTCCTTGCGCATCCTCTTGATCAGTTTGGGAATTTCTTTCAGCTCGACACCGTAGGTCTCCTGAACGTCCGCCACCACTGGCGGGGTGACATAATCCTTCTCTGCAATGGACTCCAGTATGCTACGCATCCCTTTTCTGACTGTTTCCGGGGTGATGCCGTGCTCCAGATTATAGGCCAGTTGTTTGGTGCGGCGGCGTTCGGTTTCATCAAGACAGGCCTGCATGGAGCGGGTCACCTGATCGGCATACATCAGCACCCGGCCATCGACATTCCGGGCTGCCCGGCCGCAGGTCTGGATCAGGGAACGGGCCGAACGCAGGAATCCTTCCTTATCTGCATCAAGGATCGCCACCAGTGATACCTCCGGCAGGTCAAGGCCCTCACGCAGCAGGTTGATCCCCACCAGTACGTCAAACTCCCCCAGTCGCAGAGAGCGCAGGATCTGCATCCGCTCGATGGTATCGATGTCTGAGTGCAGATAGCGTACCCGGATTCCCAGTTCCTGATAGTAGTTGGTCAGCTCTTCAGCCATCCGCTTGGTCAGGGTGGTGACCAGGACGCGGTCACCTTTGGCCACGGTCAGACGCACCTCATGCAGCAGGTCATCCACCTGACCGCACCCCCCCTTTGCTTCCCCCCCTAAGTTAGGGGGGGATTGAGGGGGGGTAGCCGGTCGTACGGTAATCAGCGGGTCCACCAGGCCGGTGGGGCGGATCACCTGTTCAACAAAGACCCCGCCGGCCTGCTGCAGCTCGTAATCAGCCGGGGTGGCTGAGACATGCACCACCTGATTGATCCTCGCTTCATACTCCTGAAAGTTGAGCGGGCGGTTATCCAGGGCAGCCGGCAGCCGGAAGCCGTATTCCACCAGGGTTTCCTTGCGGCTGCGGTCACCCCGGTACATGCCGCCAACCTGGGAGTTGGTAATATGGGATTCATCCACAAACAGGATAAAATCCTTGGGGAAGTAGTCGATCAGGGTGAAGGGTGCCTCGCCGGGCTGACGGTTGTCCAGGTAGCGGGAGTAGTTTTCAATCCCCTGGCAGAAGCCCATCTCCTCCATCATCTCAATATCGTAGTAGGTGCGCTGCTCAATCCGCTGGGCCTCCAACAGCTTGTTCTGCTCCCTGAAGTGACGAATCCGTTCTTCAAGATCACGTCTGATCTGCGCCACCGCCCGTTCCAGGTTCTCTTTGCTGGAAACATAGTGCGAGGCCGGGAAGATTGAGCATTTTGACAACTTCTGTAATACCACCCCCCGAAGAGGATCAATCTGGGAGATCGCCTCCACCTCGTCACCAAAGAACTCAATCCGGAGGGCACGCTCACTGTCGTAGGCAGGAAAGATCTCGATCACATCCCCCCGTACCCGGAAGGTACCGCGATGGAAGTCGGTGTCGTTCCGTTCATACTGAATCTCCACCAGCTTCTTCAGCAGGGTGTCGCGGCCATAGTCATCACCCTGATGAAAGAAGATATGCATGGCCTGATAGGCATCGGGTGAACCGATACCGTAGATGCAGGAAACCGAGGCCACGATGATTACATCCCGTCGGGTCAGCAGCGACATGGTGGCGGAGTGGCGCAGCTTGTCGATCTCGTCGTTGATGGAGGAGTCCTTCTCAATGAAGGTGTCAGTATTGGGCAGGTAGGCTTCCGGCTGGTAGTAGTCGTAGTACGAAACAAAGTATTCCACAGCATTATCAGGGAACAGTTCCTTGAACTCGCCGTAGAGCTGGGCTGCCAGGGTCTTGTTGGGGGCCAGCACCAGAG
>DAIQQT010000302.1:0-4062 GCA_036786685.1 Trichlorobacter sp. | reverse complement strand
CTCCTTCTTCTCGCCGGCGATCTCGGAGGCCTTGGCGTTGCGTTCTTCCATCTCCTTTTCATACAGCTTTGCCCGCAAAACCTTCATGGCGGTGGCCCGGTTCAGGATCTGGCTCCGCTCAGACTGGCAGGCCACGACGATATTGGTGGGGATGTGGGTGATCCGTACTGCGGAATCGGTGGTGTTGACATGCTGGCCACCGGCACCGCTGGAACGGTAGGTATCCACCCGCAGGTCTGAATCGGCGATCCTGATGTCGATGTCATCCTCTTCAATCTCGGGAAAGACAAAGACCGAGGCAAAGGAGGTGTGGCGGCGGTTGTTGCTGTCAAAGGGGGAAAGCCGTACCAGACGATGTACACCGGCCTCGGCCTTCAGATGTCCGTAGGCAAACTCACCGGAAACGCTGAAGGTGGCTGATTTAAGACCGGCCTCCTCTCCGTCCTGATAATCGGTGATGACCGCTTTCCAGCCTTTCTTCTCACAATAGCGCAGCAGCATCCGCAGCAGCATGTTGGCCCAGTCCTGAGACTCGGTGCCGCCGGCGCCGGAGTTGACCGAGACAAAGCAGCCGCTTTTGTCATGGGAACCGGAAAGCATCCGCTGAAACTCGGCTGCCTCAACCCCCAGACGCAGACGCTCGTTCATCTCATGCACTTCGGCAAGGGTAGCCTCATCATCGGCCTCTTCACCCAGCTCAATCATCACCCGGACATCGTCGGCCTGGCGCGTCAGTGCATCCCAGCTTTGGAGCAACTTTTCAATAACGGTTCGTTTTTTCAGAATATCCTGGGAACCGGAAGGGTCATCCCAGAAACCGGGGGCAGCGATACGGGCATCAAGCTCCTGCAGCTCTTCCCGCTTGCTATCCAGGTCAAAGGGACCTCCGAAGGGAGGAAATACGGGTGGTCAGATCATCAAGCTGCGCAACTTCTTCGCGGTACATGGTGCTCTCATTTCAGTCAGGTGTACGTTTCTTCTAGGGCCCTTTTGTACCTTTTTTCCGCAACCTCTGCAACAGCAGAATCCAGTTAAACAGGTTCTGCATCGTTATCTCATGGCAGGCGTCTTGCTGATACAACGGTAGCCCCTTTCGGAAACAAAGGGGCTACCGGGCGCTGCTCAAGCTATGTTCAAGCGTTTCGTAGCCGGGACAGACCGATGCATATACCGTTACCTGGCGCGGTTCACCTGACAGGGTCTTTACGGTTGAATCAAGTCGCATCTGTGTTTTCCCCTGCCAAAGCTCTACCAGCTCCTGACGGAAGGTAATGAGTGATTCCCGGGTAAAGGTCTTAACCAGTCCTTCCAGCAGTTCTTGTCGGTCTGTGGCACCGTGCAAAGCCAACGTAGCCTGATTAACGTTAATGACCTTTACTGATGCAGCGCACTTGCTGACCGCTTCGGGATGCTGGTTGAGGTATTCTTCGAGATCGTCAATACCTTCAGTGCGAAGCTGGTCAAAAAACAGCTTGATGCCGCAAAAATCCTCTTCCCAGATTGATACCGGCGAGTTTTTAAAAACCATGCGATAACGCTGTTCACTTTCCTGCAGGTTACGTTGGATCAGCAGGCTGGTCATACCGTCTGTCAGTCGTCTGCTAATTTCCTGAAACAGGTGTTTCTCTTCAGCTGTCCAGGTACGTGGATGGTTACATTGGTGGATACCAAACTCCCACGGCTGGTCAATTTTGGGGTAGATCGCCGTTGCCAGGATGTTCTTAATGTCAAGCTGGTCGACAAGATCGCCAGACAAGGGAAAAGGGGTGCCGATCCCCAGCCGTAGTGCCCCACTGGAGTAGAGCAACAGACGAAGTTTTTTGGCAATCCAGTCATTGGAGGCTGCAGCCAGTTCAACACCCTTGGAGCCGGGATACTCAGCCGTTGTCCGTTCCATGGGGATTTGCCAGGATGTGGCATTCGGGTCGCAGGGATAGAGCAGATAGGCCCGGTCGCAGTCAAAGATTGCCAGCACTACGTCAAGTACGTCACTCATCATCTGTTCAAGGTCACTGGATAGCTGGATGGCGCGGTTGACCCGTTCCATACAGGAAAGAAAGTGGAGGTTAGCCAGCCGTTCCTGTTCTGCCTGCTTGCGTTCAGTAATATCGCGTCCAATGGCCAGAACCCCGGTTACTGTGCCATCGTCGTTTCGTTCCGCAACAAAGCGGATGTTGTGGTGGCGCTTGCCTTGTCCGTTATCGGGTAGAATAATGTCAATTTCAGCATTTTCGCCTGTGGCAAGCACCTGTTCGATTTTCTCCTGGTACTCGTAACGTTCGCCATCAGTTGTTTTTCCCAGAGGCGTTTTACCGAGCAGGTCAGCAACCGGAATCCCTAATGTCCGGGAGAGGTGAGGGTTGACATAGATCATTCGACAGCCGGTATCGTAACGGGCGATGTTGTCGGGTGAGTTTTCTGCCAGACTGCGGAATTCCCGTTCCCGCAAAGCGAGCTCAGTCTCAACCTGTTTGCGCTCTTCTTGCTCTCGCAGCAAGGTCAGGTTCATCAGCCCGGTTTCTGCCAGCATCTGCACTAACTGGTGCAGGAAACGTATGGTGGTGTCAACTGTGCTGCGGCTGAGAACAGGGGCTTGATCCACCGCTGCAAGGTACGGTTCCAGGTCAAAGTCAAGTTCTGCCGCCTGTTGCTTGAACCACGTCAGGTCCGGCCGCCCATTTTCGTAAAAAAACTGACCCAGGAAAAAGGTTCCCAGACGTTCTCCATCAATAATGATCGGCATGGCTATGTTGACCATGCCGTTTTTGCAGCGGTACTCGTAGACATCGCTGCTAAGTGTATGCAAAGCTTGCTTGGCTGCAGGGTCATTGCGCCAGCAGTGGACAAAGGATTCGGGATGCTCCCAGAGAAAACGGGTGCAAAGCTGCTGCAGTCCGGCACCGGCAATGATGCTTTGATTGGTATCCATCAGGCCGCAGGGGATGCCGGAAATCTGGACGTGCGCCTCCAACAGCTTTTCCAGCTGCTGGAGGCTAAGGATTTGTTTAATGGTGTAGTTGTTCATTGAATGTCCGGGTAAGCCAGACTTAGCTACTTAATCTGCAATGCATTCCCTGTTGTGCGGAACAGTGATGTTTGAGATAAACTCCCTGAGTTTGCAGCTTCTGCAGAGCTCTATGAAATAAGCAATTACGACAAAAATGGCCTGCTGACAGGACAAGCGCCGGTTACCTGAAGGTAGTCGGCGCTGTCGTTAAATCTATCATATCTACAGGTGAGGCTACCTGTTTACCCTTGGCGCCCGGCGGGATTGCTGCAGTGGCGGCGGCAGATAGCCATCACTGAGTGCTTGCATGAAGACTACGATGGCATCTTCTTCTGCGTCGGTTAGCCCCAGATTCCCCATCTCATTCATATTCATGTTCATAGCGGTTTCCGGCAGCGGCCAGCAGGTGATCTTCTCCCCTTTGTCACCTGGTTTGCAGATAGGCAGACTGTCACGGGTGTTGTAGAAGTGAACGATCTCTTTCAGGCTCTTGAAGTAACCGTTATGGCCGAATGCCTTGACAAAATCCTTTGATGGACGCTTGTCGACATTACGCAGGGTGGGCACCTTGTGCTTGCCGAATTCGGTACGGGTCTTGGAAGCCCATGCCTTCTCGCCGGCCAGAAAACCGCCCAGGCCGGGGTCAATCCAGGAGGTGCCATCCGGGTTGTACACGGCCTTCTGAGTGTAGAACGGATTGTCAGGGTTGCGGGGGATACCCAGATTATCGTAGGTGAAGTCGGTAAACAGCGGCTTCTTGCCGTTTGAAGGATGGCATTGCGAGCACTTGCCCTTGCCGTTGAACAGCTTCAATCCCAAATGTTCTTGTCTGGTCAGTTTTGCCTTGCCGGCCAGCCAGGCATCAAACTTTGAACTGAATGGATTCACTTCAGGTGAAAGTTCAAAGGCGGCTATTGTGTGTGCAATGGCATCATAGGCGGCATCCACTTTTTTCCGATCTGCAGGGGGCAGGGCAGCCTTGTAGCCGTCGGTTGAACAGAGCTTGTCCTGATCTGCAGGCCAGGTGATGTTGCAGATGCCTGGATACAGTTTTT
>DAIQQT010000301.1:0-4081 GCA_036786685.1 Trichlorobacter sp. | reverse complement strand
TCGAGATCAACGAAGCTGATATCCGGGTGGAGTTTTATCGTGGTTCAGGGCCGGGCGGCCAGCACCGCAATACCACTGATTCGGCGGTACGGATCAGGCATCTGCCCACCGGCATTGTGGTGCATGCCTCGGAACAACGCTCTCAGCAGCGCAATCGGGAGGTGGCAATGGAGCGGCTACGGCATGCTCTTGAACGGCGTACCCGCATCATCGCCAAGCGGATTGCCACCAAGGTGCCTAAGGGAGAGAAACTGAAACGGCTGGCAGATAAACGGTTGGCGGCCCTGCGCCGTGGGATGCGCAGGCCGGAAGAGTAGATTCGTCACATCAGAAAAGAGGCTGCCAGCGCCTGATCCGCGTCATGTTGCCTGGTGACCATTAGATGCCGCTCCTCTGCAGGAATCAGTGCTGCCAAGTGGGTACGGGCATCTTCCGGGCTACCGGCAATGGCCGTCGCCATCTGCAGCAGAATTTTCAGTGACAGGCCGGCACGGTAGCCCTCCACCAGTTTGCCGATTTCGGCCCTTCGCTGGTCTTCATTCCAGCTTTTATACACATCTGCACCGATATTCTCGATCATGGGACTTCCCTTTTGTTTGGAGTTTGAAGGCCCTTTGGTAGCATGGGCCAGAGCGTATGGCAACGGTTAATGCTGCTGCCTCAGGAGTCGAGTCACGAGCTGGTCGATCTCTTCAAGCACCATGTCCGGCAGCTGGTCGGTTTACACAATGCGGTTGACCAGGTCGGCCTGGATAAAAGCCGGCAGCAAGGCTATTATCTCGGCAGAGTGCTCGGCAGGCAGGCGAGACAAGGC
This sequence comes from Trichlorobacter sp., assembly GCA_036786685.1. Lineage (GTDB taxonomy): Bacteria > Desulfobacterota > Desulfuromonadia > Geobacterales > Pseudopelobacteraceae > Trichlorobacter. The sequence goes on along the minus strand of DAIQQT010000301.1, from coordinate 3,267 downwards.
AACGGCGATCGTCTGGGGGTGTTCCTGCAGCAGCTCCTTGGCAATATGTCGGTAATCCATGCTGGCCCCTCCGCGCGATTTTTGGCATACTAGCGTCATTCATCCCCAACACGCAACCATAGGATTATTCACGGCATGGCCCTTTTAACCCTTCGCGATATCACTCTGGCCTTTGGCGGCCCACCACTCTTTGACGGCATCAACCTGCAGATCGAACAGGGTGACCGGCTCTGCCTGATGGGTAGAAACGGCACCGGCAAGTCAACCCTGCTGAAGCTGCTGAACGGTGAACTGCCAGCTGAAGGCGGTGAGTCGATCCGCCAGCAGGGGCTGAAGGTGGCGCTGGTTTCACAAGAAATTCCCCAGGATATCGATGGTACGGTCTTTGAGGTGGTAGCTCAACATCCCCACACAACCGCTGACAGTGACCACTGGCAGCATGAGCAACAGGTGGAGCGGGTGCTGAACCGTCTGCAGCTTGATGGCGGGGCGCATTTTACAACCCTTTCCGGCGGTACCAGGCGCCGGGTGTTGCTTGCCCGCGCTCTGGTCAGTAATCCGGATATTCTGTTGCTGGATGAACCGACCAACCACCTTGATATTGATACCATTCTCTGGCTGGAAGATTTTTTGTTCCGCGAAATCAGTACCTGTCTGTTTGTTACCCATGATCGGGCATTTGCACGACGGTTGGCTAACCGGGTTGCCGAGCTTGACCGGGGACGGCTCTACACGTTCACCTGCGGGTATGATCAGTTTATTGAGCGTCGGGAGGCTCTGCTGGAAGCTGAGATTACCCGCATGGCACTGTTCGACAAGAAGCTGGCCCAAGAGGAAGCCTGGATCCGCCAGGGGATCAAGGCCCGCCGTACCCGTAACGAAGGCCGGGTGCGGGCCTTGAAATCACTGCGGGAGGAATACCGCCAGCGTCGCACCCGCCAGGGCGTAGCCCGGATACAGTTGCAGGAGGCGGATCGCTCTGGCCGGCTGGTGGTGGAGGCTGAGGATGTCAGCTTTGGCTATGCTGAGCGTCCTGTGGTGCAGGGATTCAGTACCAGCATCACGCGCGGTGACAAGATCGGCATCATCGGCCCCAACGGTTCCGGCAAGTCCACCCTGTTAAAGCTGCTGCTGGGTGAATTGCAGCCCCAATCCGGCAGTATCCGCCAGGGGACCAGACTTGAAATTCTCTATATGGATCAGCTGCGTGAACAACTTGATCTGCAGAAGAGTGTGGCTGAGAATGTGGGGGAGGGAAACGATACTCTGGTAATTAACGGCAGATCTCGCCATATCATCGGCTATCTGCAGGACTTTCTCTTCCCGCCGGAACGGGCCCGGTCGCCGGTCAGTATCCTTTCCGGCGGAGAACGTAACCGGCTACTTTTAGCCAAGTTGTTTACCAAGCCGGGTAACCTGTTGGTGCTGGATGAACCGACCAATGACCTGGACGCTGAGACCCTGGAGCTGCTGGAAGACCTGCTGGTGGAGTATTCCGGCACTCTGCTGCTGGTAAGTCACGATCGGGAGTTTCTCAATAATGTGGTCGGCTCAACTCTGGCCATTAATCCTGACGGTTCGGTCACGGAAACGGTGGGGGGCTATGATGACTGGTTGCGGGAGCAACAGGCCGCAAACGTCCTGCCAGCCCCGGTATCAAAGCTGACGCAGGACAAGGCAAAGCCCCAGAAGGAGCGACCACGCAAGTTGTCATTTAAGGAAGAAAAGGAGCTGGAGGCACTGCCGGAATTGATTGCAGCCCTGGAGAGGGAACAACAGCAGATCCATGCCACCCTGGCGGATCCGCAATTTTATAAAACCGCCGGCGCCGAAGTTGCCGGCCTCAATGCCCGTCTTGAGGCGCTTGATGCTGAATTAATGGCCGCCTTTGAGCGTTGGGATGAACTGGATGCAGTTATGCGTTCCAAAGCTCAATAAGCAGTGTTAAACTGCCGATAAGCACACTGTATCTTTAGCGGGAGGTGAAAAGGGCATGAGCCAGATATTTGATCAAAGCGCAGATTCAATTTTTGCCGGCGCTCTGGCCGCCCAGAGCCAGAAGGCAACCCTGGCACAGTACGCCATTCAGCAGGCGGCCCGGTATCTCCAGAGTGAAAACCAGGATGCCGCTCTGAAGGAATTCAAGAAAGCGCTGGCCTTTGACAGCGAAAACTACACCGCTCACCAGTATATCGGCAATATCTACCTCTCGCAGGGCAAAACCAAAGAGGCGATCAAGGAATTCAAGGAAAATGTCAGGCTGCAGCCGTTATCGGTGAATGCGCTGGTTGACCTTGGAAACGCCTATGTCCAGGATAAGAATTATACAGAGGCGGAAACAAGCCTGAAAAAGGCGGCACGGATGGATCCGCTGAACCCGGTACCCGACTACACATTGGGGCATGTCTATCTGAACACCGACCGCCTGAACGAGGCCGAGGCTCAATTCAAAAAGGTAGAGAAAATCAGCCCCCGCGACGGCAACGTCTACTACAGCCAAGGGATGGTTTACAACAAGCAGGAGCGCTATGACGAGGCGGTCAAAACCCTTGAAAAAGCCCTTTCGCTTAAAAATGATTTCCCGGCGGCAAACTATGAACTGGGCGTTGCCTATAACGCTATGGGCGAAAAAGATAAGGCCCAGGGCCAGCTAAGCATTCTCAATAGTTCTGATTATACCCTTGCCCAGGATCTGAAGTTTGTCATCAACAAGCCCAGGATCGTCACCATGGACACCTCCAAAAGCGGCGGCTTTACCGAACTGCTGGGTGCAGGCACGCCGCTCTGGGCACTTGACCCGACGCTGATTGCCCCTGATACGTCAAAAGAGTTTTCCATTACCTTTACCTTCTCCGAAAAGATGGATGTTGCCTCGGTGATGAACCCGATCAACTGGTCCATCAGCCGTGGGAACAGTGCTGAAGCTGGCTACTATAACAACACCATGCCGGTTACTTCGAACGAAGTGTCAATTCCGAAGTTTCCGCTTGCTGTTACCTATAATGATGTTACGCAGGAGGCTACCATCAAATTCAGGCTTTCGCAGAATGCTGATGGCACTGCCACCATTGATCCCAAACATCTTGTCTTTGCATTCAAGGGCAAGGATGCATCAGGACGGACCATGGATACCGCCGCCGATGAGTATGACGGCTATGCCCTGAAAGCATTCTGATGTTTGCCCCGTACACTATCCGACATACCTCAATCTGAAGGAGCAACAGGTGACAAGTTTACTGGTTCCAGACATGCAGGGCCATGACGAAG
>DAIQQT010000300.1:0-4090 GCA_036786685.1 Trichlorobacter sp. | reverse complement strand
CGGAAACAGTTTACGTGTGGGCATCACCGGTGTGCCGGGTGTCGGCAAGTCTACTTTTATTGAGGCCTTTGGCAGTTACCTGACGGGACAGGGACACCGGGTTGCCGTGTTGGCGGTTGACCCCTCGTCCCAGATCACTGGCGGCAGTATTCTTGGTGATAAGACCCGGATGGAAGAACTATCCCGCGACCCCAATGCCTTTATCCGGCCCTCACCAGCCGGTGATACCCTGGGTGGTGTGGCCCGCCGTACCCGTGAGACCATGCTGCTCTGCGAGGCAGCCGGATACAACATCATTATTGTTGAAACCGTCGGGGTGGGGCAGTCCGAAACCACCGTTGCCTCCATGGTGGACTTCTTTATGCTGCTGCAACTGGCCACAGCCGGTGATGAACTGCAGGGGATTAAAAAAGGGGTGATGGAGCTGGCAGATGCTATCATCATCAACAAGGCTGATATTGACCAGCAAAAGACTGCTCTTGCCCGTCAACAGTATGAAAACGCCCTGCATATCCTGCGACCCAAAAGCAGAAACTGGATCGTGCCGGTGCTGACCGTCAGCGCCCTGAAAAATGAAGGAGTGCCAACTGTGTGGGATATGCTAGTCAGTTTCAGCACTACCATGCAGCAGTCCGGTGAATTTGCGGAAACCCGGAAACGCCAGTCGGTTGACTGGATGTGGGCACTACTGATGGATGATCTGAAGGGGCTGTTCCTTAACCACAAAGAAGTAAAAGGAATCTTTCCGCAGGTGCAGGAAGCTGTGGCACAAGGCATAACAACTCCATCGGCAGCGTCCAGACGGCTGCTGGATGTGTTCAGACGGTAAGGTTGTTTATGGAAACACAGAGCAACGGAGCAACTGAGAAAATCTATCGAGATGTTGATCTTACTAATATCATTATAGGCTGTGCTATTGAAGTACATAAAACGCTGGGTCCTGGTTTGCTTGAATCCGTATATGAATCATGTCTGACACATGAGCTTATTCGAGCTGGATGTGTGGTTGAAAGACAGAAGAGGCTGTCAGTAAACTATAAGGGCCTTGAATTTGAAGAAGGGTTCCGAATTGATCTGTTGGTTAATGACACCATAGTTGTTGAATTGAAATGTGTTGAACGCGTTTTGCCGATTCATGAAGCGCAGCTTTATACCTATTTAAAGCTTTCAGGTAAAAGAACGGGGCTCCTCATAAATTTTCTCACGAAACTCCTTAAAGACGAAATTCAACGCATTGCTTGTTAATGTTTTTTCTCTGTTTCTCCGTTGCTCTGTGTTTCAAAAATGAAAGGATTTACAATGTTGCAAAAAATTAACCATATTGGCATAGCGGTGCAATCTTTGGATGCTACCTTGCCGTTTTATCGCGATGCGCTTGGCATGACCTTCAAGTGTGAAGAAGAAGTTGCCGAGCAGATGGTAAAGGTGGCCATGCTGCAGGTGGGGGAATCCAAGATAGAACTGCTGGAACCCACCAGCCCGGACAGTCCCATAGCCAGGTTTCTGGAAAAAAACGGCCCGGGCATTCACCATATTGCCTATGAGGTGGAGGATATCGAGGCTGCCATCGCCCATATGAAAGATCAGGGGGCGCGGATGATAGATGAAATCCCCCGTAACGGAGCACATAGTACGCAGATAGCTTTTGTGCATCCTAAAAGCAGCAACGGTGTGCTGACAGAATTGTGTCAGTGCGGGCATTAACAAGAGGTTAAGAGCGCAAGATGAGAATAAATACAGATTTAGGCTTGACAGTTGTTATATTTATTGTATTATTCCCAACAATTAGTAGAACATATAAGTAGTTGAATATTCATATGGCTTTTGTAAGTGGCTTTAAATGTTCGTAAATTTATATGAAGGGTGGTGAGACTCCCAGGCAATCAAATTACGCAGTTTCACGGAAGAAATTTCATTTATTAAGCAGTACATACACCACATGAAGGAGGAAAGTTTCATGACTAAGTTTCAAAAGCAGATGTTGACCATCGCCGCAGCCGGCGCCCTGACCGCCGTGACTGCCCTTCCTGCAATGGCATTTGAGAACGAGTTTAGTGGATCTTTTGCGCTGAAAACCTATCTCTCGAACTTTGATAATGGTACAAGCGCTGCTTACCCTGTTGCCGCAACTTACACACAGACGGTGCCAAATGTTTTGAATGTTACTAATTTTGGCATGGGTCGTACTAAGGCTAGTAATTATACCGATCAGCGCCTGCGCCTTGGCTACACTGCCAAAGCAAGTGACGATCTGAAGTTGGTTACGCAGTTTGAAGTTAATACCCGTTGGGGCAACACAAATGCAACTGGCGTAAATACTGCGGGCGTTGGTGGTGGTGTGGATACCGATGGTATAAACTTCGCTACCCGTTGGGCCTATCTTGACTTTAATATGGGTAAGTCTGTAAATGTGAAGGCTGGTCTGCAGCCGATGAAAGATAAGCTGAAGGGCCTCTATTTTGATGCTGACCTGCCTGCAGCTCAGGTGGCTTACAAGACGGGTGGCTATACTCTAAATCTTTTGTACTCCCGCTTTAATGACTCTACAACCGCAGCAGGGGCTGTGCCAGCTAACCTTGGCGACATGACTGCTGACCTGTTTGGTGTGGAAAATACCTACGCCTTTAGCAAAGACACCAGTGTTTCTTTGGTGTACTACTTGAATAGTGATAATACCCAGCACAAAGACACCCCGGATCTGGGTACTTCAAAGCAGAAAAAGATCAACACCTTTGGTGTAAGCGGCCAGACCAAGATCGGCAGCCTTGATCTGTCTGCCTTTGCTGCAATGCAGGCTGGTTATCAGAAAAATGCTGCTGTTAATACTGCCACTGTAGGTGGATTCGGTAAAACCATGAACTATCACGGCTGGGCAGCTGCCACCAATGCCAAGATGAAGGTTGGCACTGGAGCTGCAAAAATGGGCTTCTTGTTTGCATCCGGCAACTCAGGTGCTGATGGAAGCCACGATGCCCATAACTACGGATGGCAAACCATTAGTAATAACAATAACTCTGTAGGCCAGAATACATACAATGAGTCCGGTATGATGCTGCTGGCCCGTAACACTTCCATGAGTGGTACCAACACTGATGGATACCTCCGGAAGCCGGTAACTAATATTGCGCTGCTTACCATGGGCTACGATGCTAAGCTGAGTGATAAGCTGTATGCTAACGGCAATGTTGGCTTTGCTTGGGCTCCTTCATCCTCACAAGAGCAGCACGTTGATTTTAACCAGTTTATCCAGTACGGCGGATGGGCTAAAAATAACGCCAGCGACTTCATGGGTACTGAAATGAACCTTGAAGTAGGTTATAGCCTGTATAAGAACTTGACCCTCAAAGCGCAGGCTGCATATGTTGTTTTGGGAGGCTATTACAAGAATTCGGCTGTAGTAACAGCCGGAGCTAACCCTGTAGTTGCTACTCCTGAAAACCCATTCACTACCCGTTTGGCGGCAGTATATAGCTTCTAAGATTGTTGATTTAGCTTTATGTAAAAAAGGCGGCACCGATTTCGGTGCCGCCTTTTTGAGTTGAGGCAGGCCAGTGAATGTGGCATACTCCTTCAGCTTTGTGTATACGTAATTTAGAGGAGGAACTATGAAGCGATATCTGTTGGCTCTGCTGATGCTGTTGATGACAGCAGCGTCGGCCTTTGGTGCCGGACCTTTACGGGTCTATGTGGGTGAGTTTAATGCCGTTGGTGTGCAGGGGAAAGACGATGTCAAGGCAGCCCTACAATCACTGCTGGCTTCACGACTTTCAAACGATAAGCTGCTGTCAGTAGCCACGGCTGCTGAGGCAGAACTGCTGGTAAGCGGAACCTATATCAGTATCGGCAAACAGTACAATATTGATGCCGTAGCCAAGTCGGCTGGCGGTCAGACCGTTGCTCGTACTTTTGTGCATGGCGAAGGCGGCCAGGATGCATTACTTGCTGCTACTGGAAATCTGGCACAGAAGTTAAGTGCTTATATTGAGGGAAAACTTGCCCCAGGTACTATTCCACGAATAGCTCTTGCGCCCACTTTTATGAATGCTCCTGTCCTGGAAAAGAAGGGTTCTCCTGATATAATACGCTCCGC
>DAIQQT010000299.1:0-4090 GCA_036786685.1 Trichlorobacter sp. | reverse complement strand
AGGACAGCGAGCGGCTGCTGAAGGATGTTATCAAAGAACTGAATCTGGATGACAAGCGCTATCCGGCAAACGGGATCGGCGCACGGATTGATGACTGCAAAAACCGGGGACTGTTGCCGGAAGAGCTGCCAGCGGGGGATCTCTGGAACCAGCAGTTCATCAGGATCTATGCGGCCTATCAGGAACGCCTCAGACGCTGCAACGCCCTTGATTTTGGCGATATGATCCTGCAGACCGTGCGGCTGTTCGAGCAGTTTCCAGATACTTTGTCCCGCTGGCAGGGTCGTTTTCAGTGGCTGCTGGTGGATGAGTATCAGGACACCAACCCGGTGCAGTACCGTCTGATCAGGCTCCTTGCCGGTGAGCGTCAGAACCTTTGCGTAGTGGGGGATGATGACCAGTCAATCTACTCCTGGCGCGGGGCTGATATCCGCAACATCCTGGAATTTGAAAAGGATTTTCCCCAGGTCAACGTGATCCGGCTGGAGCAGAATTACCGTTCCACCCCCACCATCCTGCAGGCGGCCGGGGCAGTGGTGGCCAGAAATTTTGGGCGCAAGGCCAAGACACTCTGGACAGATAACCCGGATGGTGAGCCGATCCGCTGTGAGCGGCTGGAGTCTGATCGGGCCGAGGCCCGTTTTGTCTCAGCAGAGATCTCCCTGTTGCAGCGTAACGGGCTGCCGTTGTCGGAGATGGCTGCCTTTTACCGCACCAATGCCCAGTCCCGCCTGCTGGAAGAGGCGCTGGCAGCTGAAGGGATTCCGTACCATATTGTGGGCGGCGTCCGGTTCTATGCCCGGCTTGAGATCAAGGATATTCTGGCCTACCTGCGTCTGCTGGAGAATCCGTCAGACGATGTTTCCCTGAAGCGGGTCATCAATGTGCCGCCCCGCGGGATCGGGGCGGCCACGGTGGAGCGGGTGGCAGAACTGGCCAGACAGGGGCAGATCACCCTGTTTGAGGCCTTTGAGCGGGCAGTGGACTCCAGCCTGCTGGGCTCCGGCCCCCGGGGTAAGGTGGCAGCCTTTGTGGAGCTGCTACAACGGTTCCGCCGGGTTGCTGCCACCTCAGCCATGCCTGAACTGGTTCGAGCCATACTGGAGGAATCAGGTTATCTGGCGCGCTTAAAGGAAAGCAGGGATGAAGAGGACAGCGAACGGCTGGAAAACCTGGCCCAGCTGGTCTCGGCAGTGGAGGAATTCAGCACAGCCAACCCCGAGGCCGGTCTGGCCGACTTTCTGGAACAGGTGGCCCTGGTCTCTGATCTGGAGCGGGGAGAGGCGGGCAGGCCCTCGGTCACCCTGATGACCCTGCATGCTGCCAAGGGGCTGGAGTACAAGGCAGTCTTCATGGTGGGGATGGAAGAACGGCTCTTTCCCCATGTCCGTTCACTGGATGACTCTGATGGTATGGAAGAAGAGCGCAGGCTCTGCTACGTAGGGATGACCAGGGCACGGGAACGGCTCTATCTGCTGTATGCCCGGCGCAGGATGATCTTTGGTCAGGAACAGGCCAACCTGCCTTCACGCTTTCTCAAGGAGATTCCGGCAGAGTTAATGGAGCGCAATCATGTCTCCTACAGCCCGGAACCATCAGCAGTGGTGCAGCATACAAGTTCTTTTACTCCTGCTCCAGCCCACAACCTTGCTGCAGTTGCTTCAGCCAGTGCCGAAGTTGAGGTGGTGCCGGAACCTGGCGATGACTATGGCAGCGGCATCTATGTGGGGCTCAAGGTACGCCACGCAAAGTTTGGTGTGGGAACCATCCGCAAGGTGGAAGGTAAGGGGGACGATCAGAAGGCGATTGTCTGGTTTGCCGGTTGCGGTCCTAAAAAACTGCTGCTGAGATTTGCCGGACTGGAGCGGGCATAGGCCATGGAATCACTAACTCTCAACTATGAACTGGTGCTGGAAGCCCAGGACCGTCTGCGCAAACGGGTCCGCCATACAGAGCTGATCAGCTCCAGACATTTCAGCCAGCAACTGGGTTATCCCCTGCTGTTTAAGTGCGAAAATCTGCAGACCACCGGCGCCTTCAAGCTGCGCGGTGCCATGAACTTCATGACTGCCCGCGATCGCTCTGAGCTGGCTCAGGGAGTGACGGCTGCCTCGGCAGGCAACCATGCCCAGGGGGTGGCCTATGCTGCTGACCTGTTGGGGGTTCCGGCCAAGATCTTTATGCCGGAAAGCACGCCACCCCAGAAGGTACAGGCCACCCGTGATCTGGGGGCAGAGGTGGTGCTGACCGGCGCAAACTTTGATGAATCCTTTGCAGCAGCCCAGGCAGACAGCAACCAGCATGGCACCGTATTCATCCACCCCTTTGATGACCCGCTGGTCATGGCTGGTCAAGGCACCATCGGGCTGGAGATCCTGAAAGATCTGCCGGATATTGCCAACCTGCTGGTGCCGATCGGCGGCGGCGGTCTGCTGGCCGGCATTGCCACCGCCATCAAGGAACACAATCCCCAGGTTCGGATTATCGGTGTTGAGTCGGCTGCTGCTCCCTGTATGTACCGGGCCGTGCATGACAACAGAATTTCAGAAGTTCCTTTAAGCACCACCATTGCCGACGGTATTGCGGTTAAAAAGGCTGGCCAGATGACCACCCCCATAATCCAGAATCTGGTGGATGATCTGGTGCTGGTGGAAGAGGAGGAGATCGCCCTGGCCATTGTATCCCTGCTTGAAAAAAGCAAACTGCTGGTGGAAGGGGCCGGGGCCGTGCCCCTTGCTGCCCTGCTGAATGGCCGTGCAAAGGAAATCCGCGGCAAGACCGTCTGTCTGCTCTCCGGCGGTAACATTGATGTCCGCACCCTGGCACTGGTGGTGGAACGTGGTCTGCTGGCTGCAGGCCGCTATCTGAAGCTGCGGATTGAGATGCAGGATACCCCCGGTGCCCTGGCAAACCTTGCCACAGACCTCGCCTTTACCCGGGCCAATATCCATGATATTACCCATGATCGCCGTACCAAGGGGCTGGTAATGGGTACTACAGCCGTACAGCTGCTGTTGGAAACCCGCGGCCAGGATCATGCGCAGCAGGTGCTGGCACTGCTTGCAAAGCGCGGCTATACTGTTACAACGGAGCAATAACTAGCATGCAGATTCTTGTCACCGGCGCTGCCGGATTCATCGGTTTTCATCTTTGCCAGCGCCTGTTGGCACGGGGCGATGCGGTCCTGGGGCTGGACAATCTGAATAGCTACTATGATGTCAGCCTGAAACAGGCCCGGCTTGCACAGCTACAGCCCCTGCCCGGCTTCAGGTTTGTACAGGCAGACCTGGCAGATCGAGCTGCAATGGAGCAGCTGTTTAGTGCAGAGACGTTTAATATTGTGATTCATCTGGCTGCCCAGGCCGGTGTGCGTTACTCACTTGAAAATCCCCATGCCTATGTTGACAGCAACCTGACCGGTTTTATGAGTGTCCTGGAAGGCTGCCGTCATACTGGCGTCAAGCATCTGGTCTTCGCCTCCTCCAGCTCAGTCTATGGCGCCAATACTGCCATCCCTTTTTCTGTTCATCAGAACGTGGACCACCCCGTTTCACTCTATGCAGCCACCAAAAAAGCCAATGAACTGATGGCCCACAGCTATGCAAGCCTCTTCAACCTGCCGGTCACCGGGTTGCGGCTGTTCACAGTCTACGGTCCCTGGGGCAGACCGGATATGGCCTATTTCTCCTTTACCAGAGCCATCCTGGAAGGCAGACCGATCAATATCTTTAATCAGGGCAGGATGCAGCGGGATTTTACCTATGTGGATGACATTGTAGAAGGTATTCTCCGTATAGCAGACAGACCGGCAACGGCACATTCAGCCTGGTCCGGTACACAGCCTGATCCCGGCACCAGCTTTGCCCCTTATCGGATCTACAACATCGGCAACAACAAACCGGTTGAACTGTTGCAGTTTATAGAGATCCTGGAACAACAGCTGGGGAAGGCCGCGCAGAAAAACTTTTTACCAATGCAGCCCGGTGATGTGCTTGCTACCTTTGCTGATATTGATGATCTGGCTGCCGAGACCGGTTTCAGGCCAAACACACCCATAGAAGACGGCATTGCACGTTTTGTTACGTGGTAT
>DAIQQT010000298.1:0-4097 GCA_036786685.1 Trichlorobacter sp. | reverse complement strand
GGTCAGACCGTTGCTCGTACTTTTGTGCATGGCGAAGGCGGCCAGGATGCATTATTTGCTGCTACTGGAAATCTGGCACAGAAGTTAAGTGCTGATATTGAGGGAAAACTTGCCTCAGGTACTATTCCACGAATAGCTCTTGCGCCCACTGTTATGACTGCTCCTGTCCTGGCAAAGACGGGTTCTCCTGATATCATCCGCTCCGCAACGGTGACTGAGGGGGTCAATATCCAGCGGGTGCAGCAGGGTGATATTATCCGGCCTCAGGCCTTTTACCGCGGGGCGCCAAAACAGGGCGAGATCAAACGTCTTGATGGTGCCTATAACCTGATGGCAATTGGTGAGGCTGATACAACCGGTAAGCGGCTGCTGTTTATGGCCCAGAATCAGTCGGTAGCCGTGTTGCGTGAGGGAGAAACCAGGCCTATAAGTGGATTTAGTGTGCGCGCCAATGAGAAGATTGTCGGCCTTGATTATGTGGATGCTGATGGAGACGGTAAGCCGGAACTCTATGTTACCATGATGGTAAGTGGCGAGGTTGAATCTCAGGTGTGGGAACTTAAAAACAACCGCCTGGTAAAGATTGTAGATAAGATCCCCTACTTTTTCAGGGCTGTCGCCCTCGCAGGTGGTCCCCTGAAGCTGTATGCCCAGGAACAGGGTCGTGGTGATGAGCAGTATTATGGTGACGTGTACGAAGTTGCGCGGCAGGGTAAAAAGATTAGTAAAAAAACACAGATCAAGATGCCGCGCTTTGGTAATATTAACAGTTTTAACCAGTTTAAGCATGAGAGTGGTGAGCTGTTGACCGTGGTGTATCATGACCATAACTATCTGGTTGTATATGATAAAGAGCAGAAAGAGCTATGGCGTAGTAATGACAGCTTTGGCGGTTCAGAGCTTTATTATAATATTGAAGACCTTGATGGTGTTTGGCGTACAGGCGATAAAAATAGATGGTATTTTATGAACCAGCGTATCTTTGTCACGTCAAAGCAGGAAGTCCTTGTTGGTAAGAACGACGGTTTTTTTGTCGTTGGTAATGTTCGTATGTTTAAGCGGGGCGCTGTTTATAGCCTCTATTGGAATGGCGCAGCTCTGGAAGAGGTCTGGCGCACCAAGGATACCCAGAACTACATGCCGGATTTCTATTTTGATGAAGCAAAGAGTCAATTGCTGCTGCTGCAGCTTACCCAGCGCGAAGACGTGCTGATGCGTACGAAGGGTGCGACAGCTTTGCAGATTAAGAAAGTGGAATAATCACATTGTGTTGGATCGATGTTGAGGCGGTATGGGGAACCATGCCGCCTTTATTTTGACAGCTGCCGGGGGATGTGGCATACTCCTCCGGCTTTTATCTGCCCGATAAGTGTGATTTTGCAGTTTACAGAAATTGAAGGTAAATCCTTTTGAACGCTAAACTTTTTGATACTTCTTTGCCCCGTGGGGTGGCTGATTATCTGCCAGGCCGGGCCGCCCGTTTGTCCGAGCTTGAGCAGCAGGTGCTGCATGTGGCTGCTGCATGGGGGTTTCAGCAGGTTTTACCTCCAGCTCTGGAGTTTGAAGATGTGCTGGCTGTCGGGATGGGGGAAGGTTTGCGTTCCCGCGCCTTCCGCTTTGATGACTGGCAGACCGGTCGTTTGTTGGCCATACCACCTGATAGTACGCCGCAGATTGCGCGGATTGTTGCCACTCGTCTGAAAGATCAGCCGTTACCGCACCGAATCAGTTATGCCGGGCGGGTGCTTCGCCATGCAGAGCTGCAGAGCGGTCGCAGTCGTGAGATTATGCAGGCAGGGGTCGAGCTGATCGGACTTGATTCGCCTGAGGCAGATGCCGAGATGGTTGCCATGTCAGTAGAGGTGATGAATGCTGCCAGGTTACAGGGGTTTAAGGTTGATCTGGGGCAGGTTGCTTTTTGTCAGGGGGTCTTTGAGGCTTCAGGCCTTGTTGGCGAGCCGTTACGGGCTATTCAGCAGGCGGTTGCCTTAAAGGATGTTTCATCGGTAGAGATGCTGCTGAAGCGGTATCCCGTATCTGAATCTTCCCAACGTGAACTGCTGGCCCTGCCGAGGTTATTTGGCGGGTGTGAAGTGCTGGAAGAGGCTGGTCAGGTTGTGCAGAATCTGCGATCCCGCCTGGCTTTGGATAATATTAAAGAGGTGGTTGCAATCCTTAACCTCCATGGTGTGCATGATTGTCTGACGGTTGATCTTGGAGAGACCCGCGGGCTTGATTACCATACCGGCCTTACCTTTGAAGGCTTTGTGCCGGGGATTGGTGATGCCCTGTTCAGTGGCGGTCGTTATGATGATCTGATTGGTCGCTACGGTTTTGATGCCCCGGCAACCGGTTTTACCTGTAACCTCTTTAGCCTGATGCAGGCGCTTGAGCTGCAGGGAGAGGCGCAGCACGAGCAGCGTGATCTGTTGATCTTTAATGCAACTGATGACCGTCGCGAGGCGCTTGAGCTGTCACGTGAACTACGGCAGCGAGGCTACGCTGTGGCACGTGATATCATCAAGCGTGATCTTGAGGCATCGCTGTGCTATGCTGCCCAGTCTGGCATACGGGCTGTACTGGTAATTGGTGACAGTTCGCAAGCGCAAGGGCAGTACAGGTTGATACAGTCAGCAGGTCGCACAGAACAAAACATAGCCCGGGAACAGCTTTGGCAGCAGTATTTGCCGCGAAGCTAAACTATTCAGGAGTACATAACAATGGCAAACGTAGTGGTGGTAGGCGCCCAGTGGGGCGATGAGGGTAAGGGTAAGGTTGTTGATATCTATACCGAGTATGCAGATGAGATTGTCCGCTACCAGGGGGGTAACAACGCCGGACATACGCTGGTAGTCGGTGATGAAAAGGTGGTGTTGCACCTGATCCCTTCCGGTGTGCTGCATGCCGGCAAGCGTTGCGTAATCGGTAACGGTGTGGTGCTAGATCCTGAAGTGTTTATCATGGAGGTTAATCGTCTGAAGGCCGCTGGCCGCCTTGAAGATGATAGTACCCTGCTGCTCTCGGAATCGTTGCATATCATCATGCCCTACCACAAGGCGATTGATATTGCCCGTGAGGCCAAGAGCGGTGATAAGAAGATCGGCACCACCGGTCGTGGTATCGGTCCATGCTACGAGGACAAGATCGGTCGTCGCGGTGTCAGATTGATGGACCTGATTGATCCGGTGGCATTCAGCCGCAAGCTGCGTGAAAATCTTGAAGAGAAGAATGCCATACTGGAGCGACTTGGCGAAGAACCACTGAACTATAATGAGATTTATCGCGCCTATCAGGATTTTGCAGAGATTCTAAAGAAGTATATTGCTGACACCTCGCTGGTTTTGTCAAAGTCAGTTACTGCGGGTAAGAAGCTGTTGTTTGAAGGGGCCCAGGGTACACTGCTTGATGTTGATCATGGCACCTATCCCTTTGTTACCTCCTCTTCCACCTGTGCTGGTGGTGCGGCAACCGGCACCGGTGTTTCCCCCCGTGAGATCCACGAGGTTGTCGGTATCTCCAAGGCCTATGTGACCCGCGTCGGTAGCGGGCCATTCCCTACGGAACTGTTGGAGGAAACTGGCGAAAAACTACGTCAGATAGGTGGAGAGTTTGGTGCCACCACCGGTCGTCCCCGTCGGTGCGGTTGGTTTGATGCCATGGTGATTCGGTATGCCGTGCGTATCAATGGCTTGACCGGTATTGCCCTGACCAAGCTGGACGTGCTGAGTGACTTTGAGACTATTAAAGTCTGTACCGGATATACTTTTGAAGGTCAGGCGCTTGAAACCCTTCCTGCAAAGCTTGAGACCTTTGAAAATTGTGTGCCGGTCTACGAAGAGCTGCCAGGCTGGAATACGGATATTACGGGCGTACGTTCCTTTGATCAACTTCCTGAAAATGCTAAGAAATATGTTAAGCGTCTGGAGGAATTGGCTGGTTGTCCGATTGTGATGGTCTCGGTTGGTCCCCGTCGTGATCAGACCATGATGCTAAAAAATCCGTTTGGTGAATAAAAAATATTGACATCGTCACGAGTTCTGTTGTAAATAGAGATTCCTTTGAGCCGCTAGCTCAGATGGTAGAGCACCTGACTTTTA
>DAIQQT010000297.1:2667-4160 GCA_036786685.1 Trichlorobacter sp. | reverse complement strand
CTCCATTGCAAAGGCCGATGCCCTGATAGCTGATCTGGAAGAAAAGGCCGTAGCATCCGGCGTATGGGAAAAGCGCGACAAGGTCAAACGTCGCCTGGGTGATGATCCCCAGACCGGCAAAATTCAAGGCCTCTGGGCCAGTCTACACAAGGCGGGTAAGGTAGAAAGCAACTCTGCCAAGGCGCTCTCTGCCTACGTCAAGCGGATGTCCGGCAAAGATGCCCTCAAGTGGTGTACCTCATACGAGAAGGGCCGGATCATTGAGGCCCTGAAACAATGGCTGGAGCGATAGCAATGGAACATCCAATACAACGATTTGAACAACGCTTTAACGCCCCTTCAACAGCAATGCATGTGCCTCGCAGGGTACAGGCCATCCAGGGGCTGGCTCAGTGGAAACAGGCAGGCCATGATCAGCCTGACTGGTGGCTGCGTATGGAAATAGGCGGGGCCTTTCAGCAACTGGTGGTACTGGCACTGCCTGGTGCTCCGGCAGTAGAAATGCTGCCAGCTACGGCAGAACTATGGCTGATGATGTTAGGAGATATGGAGCTGGATGAAGAGATAGACCGCCCACGTATCCGCCAGGCATTCAAGCTGCTTTACACCCACTTAAAGCAATGGCCTCAGTTGGAGGCACTGATTGCCAACCTGCCACCACGGCCGCAAAAAGTGCAAGCACCGCCACCACGAACAGAGCAACAGCATGCTGATGGAGCTGCCAGGTTAAAGGATATTCTGGATGGATTAGAAAAGGCATGCCCTGAGCCTGCCGAAGGGAGCGAAGATGAGCCAGTTTGATATGAACCCGGAAGCCGCTGGGAAATACCCGGAACTGCTGCTTGATCTGCGCGACAAGGCCATAGAAAAGCTTGAAGAGGCAGGCTTTGAAATAGCACAGGCAAAGTCCGCTGCCTTTGTGGTGGTAGAGCTGATCCGCAAAGATTGGGCAGGCAAGCAACACTACATTCCCCAGGGGCTTGCATACGATCTTACAGAGCGTGACTGGAAAGTGTGGGAGGCCTTTAACGGCAAGAATGTTAAAGAACTGGTTGACCGGTTTGAACTCTCTGAACAGCGTATTTACGCCATTATAAAGGCGATCAGACCACTGGCTCAGAAGCGAAATCAGCCGGACCTGTTTTAATAATCGGGTACATAATTGAGCAAAAAGCAACCAAAAATACACCCGATGACCAAGCAGGAGATGAAGGCAATCCGGCTGGATATGCGTTTCGGCCTTCGTGATCTGGCGGCAGTGATGAAGATTCCGTACCGAACATTGCAAAACTATGAGGGTGGCCAACGGGCGATACCACAGGCGTTTGCCGACCTGCTGCGGGCTGAACAGATCAAAGAGCGCCAGATCAAGGCAGAACTAACAGCAGCAATGGAGGCTAGGCTTGATCGTGAGTACCCGAATGGGATCAAATCAGCACCAGAGGATTTCTAAAGTCCTTTACATAGACTGTTTATTTGGATTATGGTTACCG
>DAIQQT010000297.1:0-2567 GCA_036786685.1 Trichlorobacter sp. | reverse complement strand
CCAGAGGATTTCTAAAGTCCTTTACATAGACTGTTTATTTGGATTATGGTTACCGTGGACCTGCTGAACACAGGTAACACACGGTAACCGCACCTGTTAGTATTGCGGCATTTTTACGTCCGGCACATGGAAAGGGTGCCGGGTTGCCCTGGGAATATATTGAATACCAGGGGCTGCCTTGTGTTGCAGTGTTCAACAGCCCGGCACTTTTGCCGAAATCCTTTGAACAGGAGAACACTATGTCCGCCATAAACACTGTTGATGCAGTCAACGACTGCGCCTACGTCCTCAACTTCCTCTCAGAAACCTTTATTATTGACCCCGGCTGTACCAAAACCTTGTCATACGGAGCTGCCACCGGCTTAAGCCTGCTGTTGTCCGTTGCCAGCGACCGCCTGTTTTACGCCACTGAAGAATGCCGCTGCTGCCGCCAGATGGAGGTGCAGCCATGACCACACCTTGCAAAGAGCAGATGGCCCTCAACTTTAAAGGTGATGACGTGCGCCTGTTTGCCCGGCTGCGCCAGGCGGCCAAGGCCAACCGCCGCACCTTGACCGATGAAATCCTTTACCGGCTTGAGCGTTCACTAAATGCCGATGCAACCACACAGGGGGTGTAATTATGGGACAATTGACAGTATGCAGCTTGCCGCAGGATGCCGTTGTCATGAAAGACGGCCATGCCATGACCACCAGCCTCAAGGTCGCTGAGATATTTGGTAAACGCCACGATATGGTTTTGAGAGCGATCAGACAACTCGACTGCCCGGCGGAATTCAGCGCCCGCAATTTTGCGGGCGGGTCTTATCTGGATATTCAGAAACAAACCCGCCCAATGTTTGAGATGACCAAGGATGGTTTCACCTTTCTAGTTATGGGATTCTCCGGCGTCCAAGCGGCGCAGTTCAAGGTAGCATTTATCCAGCGTTTCAATGAAATGGAGACCGCCTTGCATCATGCGGTTCCGGGTGAGGTGGGGCTTTCAAAGGATCGCTATATCGAGCTGCTTGAGGCTGAAAACCGCTTGTTGAAACAGCCCAAGCCAACCCGCAAGAAGTCAGTGCCGGTCACCAATGAGCTGATCTGCAAGATATACGACCTGCTCTCACAGGGGTTATCGGGCCGTGCAGTGGCCGATAAACTAGACATTTCAACCGGCACGGTGTCCTTTGTCCGCAAGCTGAGACCAGCAATACCGCTACTGCAGCTCTCATAATCCACCACCCCAGGGGAGCCCTTACCGGCTCCCTTTCTTTAATACTAACCCCCGCTATTATCTTCCGCGCCCTCCCTCCTGTTACGGTGCTGCAGCACCGAAACAGGAGGAGGCGACATGCACCTTAACGATCTACTCAGGCAGGCCCTGATCAAAAACGAACTGGGCGGCAACCTTGCCCTGGTCTACCGCTTTTCAGATGCCGACGGCGTCCGAACCGGCAAATCAGGCTACTCCTTCGGTGTGGCGCAATTTGACATTGCCAACAACCACAGGGCTATTGAATGCCTGAAGGAATGCGGTTTTACCGAGGCCGAGATAGTCCGGCTGCAGCGTCAGCTCGGTCCCATCGGTGATCTTAACGACAAGCTGGCCGCCAACAAAAGCGTGGTCGATTTGTACGACACCGCCCAGATCGACGGCACCATTAACTGGGTGCGTGGCATCAGTAAAGCGGCTGGTATTACCTATGCCGATGACGAAGCCTTTATCCACGCCTGTGATTACCACAACCAATATCATATGAACGCCCACGGTAAGGCTGTGAACTATCTGTCCAAACTGGGCCGTCCGGTTACTGCCCAGGATATCTACAACTACAAGCTGACCACCATCTGGGGCAAAAAGCGCCCTGACGATGTTAAACGCCGCTTTAACAACATCAGCAAACTGTTCACTAACCCTAAAGGAGCTTAACTCATGAAAAAACTATTCACTCTGTTTTCTGTTGCCCTGTTGTCCCTGGTCATGGCTGCCGTTGCCCTGGCTGCAGATCCTGCTGTTGCCCCTGCCGTATCCCCAGCCCCTGCTGCCCTGGCAACCTTCCTGCGGGATTCCGTGTTTCCGTTGATCAGCGCCGCCCTGCTGGGCCTGCTGGCCATCCCACTGCACTGGCTGGGTAACAAATTCAAGATTGATTACCTGCTGCAAAAGGATAACGCCATTGAGCGCCTGGCCTTCCAGGGTATCAGCCTGGCTGAGGAAATGGCCGCCAAGCGGGTCAGAGCAATGGGCCAGCTGACCGGCAGTGAAAAACTTGATGTTGCCGTCAGCCATATCCTGGCTGCCATGCCTGCTGTCAGTAAAGAGCAGGCAGAACGGATTGTTGAGGCCCTGCTGGCCCAGATCCCCGGCGTGGGTGCCACCAAGGAAGCGGTTGTGGTCCGTGATCCGATCGTCGGGCTGGCTACACCCCTGGCACCTGTCCAGTAATGGAAGCCGCGCTGCAGATCCTGGCCTATCTCCTCCCGATTATAGTGGAGGGGATACGGTCCTGGGATGAACGGAACAAGGGGGCAAACCACGATGCAAACATCCAGATCTACCGCAAGGTTCTTGCACAGAATGATGCT
>DAIQQT010000296.1:0-4162 GCA_036786685.1 Trichlorobacter sp. | reverse complement strand
AGCCAATGGTGGTGACAGGTACATTGTTTTCCGAAGCCTTTAAGGCGCGTTCCAATGCAGCAAGTAATCTTTCAGCGTTTTTGGGTGATCGTAGCAGGTGCGCTGTTTCAACCAGGCTTTCAAGTTCGTCTGCGGCAATCATGGCCACATCGCTGCCTTTTCGGCGGCGAATAACGACGATTTCACTATTGTCGGCCACTTCATTGCAAAGACCGGCAAAGTTGGCTCTGGCGTTTGTATAGGTTGTTTGTAGCATATGACTTTACCTGCCAGGTACAGCATTACTGTACTTGAAGTTCAGTTAATGTTCAACAAATCGGCCTTGTTACCCGGAGGTTACTATGGAACCACAATCTGCAAAACCCAAGTTGCTTGACCAGTTACGTGACCGCATCCGCCTGAAGCATTACAGCCGTCGGACAGAGGATGTGTACCTTGATTGGGCAAAGCGTTACATACTGTACCACAAGAAAAGACATCCGCAAGAGATGGGCAAGCGGGAAGTTGAAGAATTTTTAACCTATCTGGCAACAGAGCGGAATGTGGCGGCATCTACCCAGAATCAGGCCAAGGCGGCGCTGCAGTTTTTGTACAAAGAGGTGCTTAATATCAGGTTGCCCTGGCTGGGTGAGGTGGAGCAGGCCAAGAAGCCGAAGCGTCTGCCGGTGGTGTTGACAGAGAAGGAGGTTCAGACGCTTCTGGCCCATGTGCCGCTGGGGTACGGGGTGCTGGCCCGTCTGATGTACGGCACCGGGATGCGGTTGCTGGAGGGCTTGCGGCTACGGGTGCAGGATCTTTATTTTGATCGGGCAGAGCTGTTGATCCGTGAAGGGAAGGGGGGCAAGGATCGGGTGACAATGCTGCCCAAGTCGTTGATTGCCCCGCTGCAGGAGCATCTGAAGCAGGTGCAGCAGTTGCATGAGCAGGATCTGTTGAAGGGTCATGGTGAGGTCTGGCTGTCTGAGAGTGTTGCCCGCAAGTATCCCAATGCCGGGCGTGATTGGATCTGGCAGTATGTGTTTCCTTCCGGGCGGTTGTCGGTTGATCCCCGTTCCGGCGTGACCCGGCGGCACCATCTGGATGAGAAGGCGTTGCAGCGGGCGATCAAGCAGGCTGCGCTTGAGGCCGGGTTGACCAAGAATGTGACCCCCCACACCCTGCGCCATTCCTTTGCCACCCATCTGCTGCAGGCTGGGTACGATATCCGTACCGTGCAGGAGCTGCTGGGGCATAAGGATGTGCAGACCACGATGATCTATACCCATGTGCTGAATAAGGGCGGGTTGGGGGTGACCAGCCCGCTGGACCGGCTTTAAAAACTACTGCGGAGGCTGTCTACGGCGTTGCGCGGTGCTCTCTCCTTCGCCTAACGAGTTGTTATGTCTCGGTCGATGCGCGCCGTGCGCCTTGTATCCAGCCTTCCTCATGACGTTTTTCAGCGTCCTGGTAAGCAGGCTGTTGTGGCGTTGTATTACCTGGTCTTGGCAGCTGCTTTTTTACACAGGTTCAGGTTGGTACGGGCAGCGGCGATGATCGGTACCTTGATGTCTGCGTCGCTGGGGGGATAGTTGTCACGCAGTTCTGCATCAGTTCTGGCAGCATCTTCAGCCAGTGGCTGCAGGGTCTGCAGGCAGGCTGCGGCATCGCCGGCCTTATACTGGGCCAGGGCAAGGTCGTTCCTGATCCATTCTTCTTCTGACCAGTGCAGCAGGTGACCACAATTTTTCAGCAGCAGTTCAAGCTGCAGGCGGGCCTGTTGATACTCTTTGCGATCATACAGCTGTTTGAATAAGGTGCGCGTTTTCTGTATGGCTTTGCTGGTGCAGGCCGGGGGCTGCAGGTGATAGGTGCCGGTAAAGCCAGCCCTGGCACCGCAGTAGTAGCGGCAGGTGCCGTCATTGTCTGACACGGTGATGTCACTGCCTTTGGGGCTGAAGGTTACAATGCAGGGCTGATCTTTTTCCAGTGCCTCAAGCACTGCTTTGTTGTTTGTAATGGTGCCGTTCAGGTCGCAGGTGTGGGCGTTGGCGCCGATGGCGGAAATCTCAAAGCCAAGTGCGCCGTTTTTGTTGCGGCTGATGGTCAGGCTGCCCCAACCGTGATCAGTGGTGTAGCTGCCCGGTTTCAGCTCGTGCGATCCGTTCTGGCGGGCGCAGATGCTGAAGCCGCTTCCTTCCCAGCAGGCCGCGTCTTTTGTTGATCGTTGTGCCTCTCCCCAGCGTGAATTGATGCCGTCACTGGTCAGCCCGCGCACCTCTGCCCTGCCTTTGGCAATAATAAAGACGGATAGTACGCCGATATCATCAAACAGCGGACCCTGACGTTTGGTGTTGGAGAGTGAGAATGAGCCGCCTGCTTCCGGTATGAACAGACAGGGGCCGTTGTAGGCGGTTTTTGTAGCGGTGGTTATGGTGCAGCTGACAACCCGGTCAGCGGCCAGTGCGGTCTGGGCCAGCAGCAGGGTGCCGGTTATGAACAGGGTACATAGTTTAAGCATGTGCTACCTCCGATGGATGCGGGTATGGTGTCAGGGGCGTATTTCAATGGTGGTGCCGTTGGGGACAGATTTCCAGATTTCTTCAATTTCTTCGTTGGTTACGGCGATACATCCTAAGGTCCAGTCTTTTGCGGTGTGCAGTTTACCAATGGCGCCAAATTGCTTGCCAAGTCCGTGGATCATGATGTCGCTACCGGGAGGAATACCAGCGGCTGTTGCCTGTTGCCGGTCTTTTGCAGAGGGGTAGGAGATGTGCAGGGATCGATGGTAGGTGCTGTGGGGGTTGCGATAGTCAATCCGGTAGATCCCTTCAGGTGTCCTGCCGTCTCCTTCCCGCTGTTTGTGTCCCTGGGGATGCGGGCCCAGTGCTACCCGGTAGCTGCGGATGATGCTTCCGTGTGCTACCAGATGCAGTAGGTGTTTCTCTTTCTCTACGACGATCCGATCAGCTGTGACAGCAGTCAGTTGCTGTGGTTTGTGCCGGTGCTGTTGTGGTTGCTCCGGTTGCGGCGCAGGATTACAGCCGCAGAGCAGCAGGAAGGTGCCGCAGAACAACAGAGCAGTACCGGTGATCAATCGCTTGGACATGGGGCGTCTCACTGTAGGCGCTGATCCTGGGAAAAGCAGTTCACGCAACGGCGCAACGACGCTACGAAATACTAACAGCATGTCACAGAAACCAAATGTATAACCAAACAGGAGAAATTCTGAGATATTGTAACCATTTGATTTCCGTTGCGAGCGTTGCGGCTTTGCGTGAGTAACTGCCGTTGTAAGGATGATCTGCCTGGATACTGTAACAGATTCTGGGGTGGCTGCAAGGAGCAGATAGACCAATGCCCCGTCTCGGTCATCCGAAACGGGGCATTGCTTCTGTTACAGGAGAGATTGATCGGAAACGAGGATTTTTTCGTTCTGGGTTTGACAGCCAAAGAAGGGTGCGGAGGCGTAGCAGCACTACGCCGCACAAACCCTTTAGAAGGCTGACGAAGCCAGGGCGGAAAAAGACGGTTTCCTGTTAACCCATCACAAAGACCAGGTCTTCCTTCTCTACGGTATCACCTTCTTTAAACTTTACCTCAGCCACTTTGCCATCGGCCTTGGCCTTGATGTTGGTCTCCATCTTCATCGCCTCGGTCACCATCAGGACATCACCGGCTTTGACTTCATCACCGGCCTTGACATTGACCTTCAGTACCTTGCCCGGCATCGGTGCGCCAATATGGTTGGCATTGCCTTTGTCGGCTTTTTCACGCATGGCATCGCTGTTCTTGATTGACTGATCCCGTACCATGACAGAGCGGTTATTGCCGTTCAGTTCAAAGTAGACCGCACGGGTACCGTCGTCATGCAGTTTGCCGATGGCATTCAGCTTGATGATCAGGGTCTTGCCCGGTTCGATCTCGATCGAGGTTTCCTGACCCGGCTCCAGCCCGTAGAAGAAGATCGGGGTGGGGATGACCGAGATGTCGGAGTATTCCTGCCGGAAACGGTCAAACTCGGGATAGACGTTGGGATAGAGGATGGCTGAAATCAACGCCTTGTCATCCACGCGATGTCCCAGTTTTTCTTCCAGTATCAGGCGTTCTTCATCAAAATCAGCCGGTTCAAGCAGTTCTCCGGGGCGGCAGGTGATCGGCTGCTGGCCCTTCAGAATGATCTTCT
>DAIQQT010000295.1:0-4191 GCA_036786685.1 Trichlorobacter sp. | reverse complement strand
GTCAACTCCCTGATCACCACATCCAACTTCAATTTTGAACGGCTTGATTACCTCCAGAACCTGTTTCTGAACTTCCTGAGTATTGAGCAGAACAAGGTAATCAAAATCTTTACCGTGATGTCGGTTATCTTTATGCCGCCAACCATGATTGCCAGCATCTACGGGATGAACTTCAAACATATGCCGGAGCTGGAACAGGCCTTTGGCTACCCCCTGGCCCTCTGCCTGATTGTCATATCCGCCATACTGCCGCTCTATATCTTCAAGAAAAAAGGATGGCTGTAATTCCGGCTACGCCTGCACAAAGGAATGTCCGCATGCCAGTTCACCCGATTTCAACTGCCGCTCTATTCCCCGCCAGCGACCAGCGTGGCTTTGATGAGCGCCGCCCCGAGATACTTGAAGCCTGTAAACAGTTTATAACCTCCTCCCACGAAGAGATCCGTCAGCACCATGCTGCCGGAGCAAGCGGAACCGACGTGGTGCACCAGCTTTCAGCGGTTATGGATGCCATGGTTGCTACGTTGTTCAACGGCATTCTGGGACTGATGGGCGCTGACAGCAAACGCCTGACCGGCCACCTGACCCTGGTTGCGGTGGGCGGCTATGGACGTGGTGAGCTTAACCCCTATTCCGATGTGGATATCATGTTCCTGCACGACGGCAGTGTGCCGGTGGATGCGGTAGAGGCCTTTGCCCAGAAACTGCTCTACTTCCTGTGGGACCTGCGGCTGGATGTGGGCTATTCAGTGCGCACCCCGGCTGATTGTGTTGAGATGGCAGCCCAGGACACCACCATCAAGACCGCCCTGATCGACTGCCGCTTTCTGGCCGGGCATCAACAACTCTTCGCAACCCTGCGCAAGACCGTTTACTCCCAGATCCTTCCCAAAGCCAGCGATAAATTCATAAAAGAAAAAATCGCTGAGATGAAACGGCGGCGGGACAAGTACGGTGCCACCATCTACCTGCTGGAACCAAACATTAAAGAGGGAGAAGGGGGGCTACGCGACCTGCAGACCGCTCTGTGGGTCGCCCAGGTTAAGTACAAGTTTGAAGATCCAAAAGAGCTGGTTATCAAAGGGGTACTGTCCGAGGCGGAGCTGGAGGTCTACCACGCAGCCCTGGACCACCTCTGGCGGATGCGTAATGAGCTGCACTTTCATACCCGCCGCAAATCAGACCAGATGAACTTTGACCTGCAGGTCCATCTGGCCGGTTTTCTTGGCTATGTTGACCGTGGCAAGGTGCTGGCTGTGGAAGATTTTATGCGGGATTACTACCGCCATGCAGCCCGGGTAGAGCACTTTGCCTCCACCCTTACCTCTCGCTGCATCTGGCGAGATGAAGGGGCGCTGAAGGTTCTGGGCTACTTTGTACGCCGACCGGTGGGACATGGCTGTTTTGTACTGAAGGGTGAACTGATTATTCCGGATGAATCAATCGTTGATAAAAATCCGGCGGTACTGATGAAGATCTTTGAATTGGCCCAAAAACACAGTGTAAGCCTGAATATTCGGGTCAAATGGCTGATCAGACGTTCTCTGCATCTGGTAAACGACAAATTCCGGCGCAGCCGCGAGGTCAACCAATCCTTCCTGAATATCCTGCGTTCTGAAAAGGGAATGGCCGATACCCTGCGCCTGATGCACCATCTGGAGTTCCTGAACGAGTACATCCCCGAATTTGAACATATCTACTGAAAGGAACAGCATGATCTTTATCATATCTATACCGTGGATATTCACACCCTGTTTGCCGTCGAACAGATTGAAAAAATTCTGAATGGAGATCTGAAAAGAGAGCTTGCGCTCCCCTGTGAGGTCGCCCGCCAGATCGGCAAACGGGAACTGCTGATCCTGTCGATCCTGTTCCACGATATCGGCAAAGGTGAAGGAGGTGGCCACGCCGACAAGGGGGCCGACATGATCCCCACCATTGCCCGTCGAATGGGACTTTCAAAAGAGGACAGCGAGCGACTGGAGTTCCTGGTGCGCAGTCACCTGGTCTTTGCCCATATCTCCCAGCGCCGTGACCTGGCTGACGAACGGATGATCATGCAATTTGCCCGTCAGATGGTCACCAGTGAAAACCTGAAGATGCTGTTTCTGCTGACCATAGCCGATGTACGGGCAGTCGGATCAGATGTCTGGACCAACTGGAAGGCTTCCCTCTTTAACGAGCTGTACGAAAAGGCCTTTAATATTCTTGAGCGGGGTGATTTCAGGCTTGAAGCCGGCACTGAACGGGTCCGCAGCGTCCGGCGCAAGGTACGGGAGATGGTGGAATATGACATTCCTGCCACTACCGCCAAGGAAGAGCTGCGCGCCCTGCCTACCCGCTATCTGCTGTCTGCACCGCTGCAGACCATTGCCGATCATCTTCACCTGCTGGTGCAACTGAATGATAAAGATCTGGTCATGCAGGTCCAGCATGAGCAGGAAAACGGTTTTTCCAGCTTTACCATCTGCACTTTTGACACCTATGGCCTGTTTTCCAAGATCACCGGGGTCATGGCCGCCAACGGCATCAACATCCTGGGGGCCCAGATCTTTACCGGCAAAAACGGCAAGATTCTGGATATCCTGCAGGTTAACTCTGCCCAGGGGTTCCTGATCACTGATCCAGCCCGCTGGCAAAAGGTGGAAGCAGATATGGCTGAAGTTCTGCACGGTACGGTGCAGGTCTCTGATCTGGTACACAAACGTCAGCGCCCGACCCTGCTGCCGGCAAAATCAGCCCGTAACTTCCCGACCCGGATCGAGATAGATAACGAAGTCTCGGACGAGTACACCGTCATTGACATCTACGCCCATGACAAGGTAGGCCTGCTTTACCTGATAACCAGCACCATCAATCAATTGGGGCTCTATATCGGCGTTTCCAAGATCTCCACCAAGGTCGATCAGGTTGCGGACGTCTTCTATGTACGGGATATCTTCGGTCACAAAATTGTCTCAGAAGAAAAGCTGGAAGAGGTCCGCACTACCCTGTCCTGGGCTATTGACGACTGGCAATGAACCGCTTTCTTGACCTGTTTCTGGCCTGGCTGACCGTGGAAAAAGGGCTGTCTGGCAACACCTGCAGTGCCTATGCCGCTGATCTGGGGCGTTATCTTGACTATCTTGAGCGACTCAAGCGGGATACCCCGGACAGCATCCAATCAACCGACATAGCAGAATTTCTTGGCAAAGAGCGGGAACGGGGGCTGGCCCCCCGCAGCCGGGCCAGGCTGCTTTCCTCCATCAGGATGTTCCACCGTTTTCTGCTGATTGATCGTTACGCCACCACCAACCCCTCAGCCATCATTGAGGCCCCCCGCCCCCTGAAAAAACTGCCGACCTTTTTAACGGCTGCTGAAGTGGAAAAACTCCTGGGTGCAGCGCAGGGCAACCGGACTGAAGATATCCGCGACCGGGCCATGCTGGAACTGCTCTATGCCACCGGCCTGCGGGTATCGGAACTGGTGAACCTGAAGCTGCGTGAGGTTAACCTTGAAGTGGGTTACCTGATGACCATCGGCAAAGGTAACAAGGAGCGGCTGGTACCGATCGGCGCCACCGCCTGCCACCGGGTGGCCGACTATCTGGAGCAGGTTCGCAGCACACAGGACCCGGAGTTGCTTCAAAAAGAGCTGTTTCTCTCACGACTGGGTGAGGCCATGACCCGCCAGGCCTTCTGGAACATCATCAAAAAGCGTGCGCTGCTGGCCGGTGTCCGCACCAGCATCTCCCCCCACACCCTGCGCCACTCCTTTGCCACCCACCTGCTGGCCAACGGTGCCGACCTGCGTAGTGTCCAGATCATGCTGGGCCATGCAGATCTCTCCACCACCCAGATTTATACCCACGTTACCCGCGAACGGCTGAAACAGCTGCATAAGGAGCTGCACCCGCGGGGGTAGCAGCTGACTAAAGGCAGCACCTATCTAACGTTTACGACGCCCTTTGTACCGATTTAACGGTGTATCAGATTGCGGTGCAGCCGTAGCAAGTGCGACACGGTACCCGCAATCGTCAGGCAGCCAGTCAAGCGTACAGACCAACTCAGGGGTGAGGGCAATGCACTCAGGATTGATCCGGGCACGGTTCTCAAAGACCTTGCAAGTGCGGCTGTCCAGGTCCAGATAGCGGCAGGCGGTGGTGGTATAGATTACCCGTCCCCGCTGATCCTCAATCTTTTCGAAACAAC
>DAIQQT010000294.1:0-4220 GCA_036786685.1 Trichlorobacter sp. | reverse complement strand
TGGGGACCATTGTGGTTAAATTGTCTGTAGACCTAAAGAAGCTGGACGTGGAATTACCTGACGACATCGATATCTTGGTGGAATACTGGGATTCCTTAGCGCCTGAAGAAAAGCAGGATTACATCTTTTTGCTAGAAGGCAAAGATTTTGCGGGTTTGTTTGCAATGCTACGGATCAACCGTGATTTGAAAAAGGCCTGCTGTTCGACTGCAACAGAGAAGAAAAAGTGTAAGCCAAAACAGTCTCCAATCCAAATCTCGCTCAACATTCCTTACCCCCGAGACATGACACGCTGCAGCCCTTTTTTCCCTGTTCCTTATTTGCGACGCAAGGATCAGGCGAAGGTGCTGCCGTACCTGAACGACTGGCCACTGGCAAGTAATGCCTGGGGTACCCTTACATATAAGGGGCCGACTCTGACAACGGCGCATGAGGACATATTGGTCGCGCTATTGTCCCTGGTGCAGGACCCGTCAAAACGGTCTGAAGAGATTAGGTGTGGTAGGGAGGCTTACGCCTACTGCGGTTCTTTACGCGAGTTGCTGATCGCAACGGGTTGTAAACAGCCGAATGGGCAGGAATACGAGGACGCCTTTGATCAGCTGTCCGATCTTGGGGGTGCAGTTGTATCGGTTCTAAACACAAGAGGTCGCAGAACGGCCTTCTCCTCGCTGATCTCAGGCGGCAATCGGGAGGACGAACGGTTCGAAGTAACGATCAATCCCGAGTTTCTGCGAGCTTACCGTGATGGTGACATATCTTACCAGAGCCTGCAGCTGCGCTCACGCATTCGGAGTTTGGTTGGCAGGGCGCTGTACCGGTTTGTGGTTGGCCAGTCAGGGATCTGGAAGGGCAGTCTCAAAAAACTGGCCGGCGCTCTTAACGTTCAGCTGGACAAAGAGTCACGGAGAAAAATCAGAGGTGCGATAGCAGAATTGATCGAGCTGAAGGTGTTGGCAAAGGGATCTGGGGTAAGCGGAGACACCGTTGTTCTCGCTCAAGGCAAGGCAGTTCGATAGTACGGGTTTTGTCCCACCTTTTAGAGAATTTAGCCGTGCTGCCGGATAGTTACAGGTCAATAAAAAATGAAACAAGAGGGGTAACGAAAGCTGTTTACGGGGTTTATCCCACCTTCAGGCGGGAATCATCCGCAATATTAGAGGCTTAGTAATCAGCGTGGGAGCCCCTTAAAGCTAAGATAGAAATCTACGGGTTTCATCCCACCTTATTGAAGTAACAGTCTGAAACTATGAAGGAAAGATTGAGATGAACTACTTGGAGGAGTTTTTAGCAAATATACGGGTTTCATCTCACCCATATGCGGGTTTTGTCCCACTAAAGTACGGGTTTCATTCCACCCGAATACGGGTTTTATCCCACCTAGACCCCCTTCAAAGCCTTATGAATACAGGGCTGGCGGGGTCCTAAAGTATTTTAAAGTATTTGAAGTATTGAAAGAAAACCATTCGCTTGCGCTGAAAAACACAAAAAAACTCGGTGATCTGGAAAGTCGCAGCATCCCTCTATTAGGAGGTGTGCTCATGATAGGAAAAATAGGACTGTTGTTGTTGATTTTCGGGATGTACCTGGTGGTTGGGTGGATCGAAGCGCAAGACGCGGATCGCAGGATCCCCGTTACTCAAGAAGAAATTGTCGCAATATCTGAACAGAGATAGCAAATCACCCTGTTGCACTGAGACAGGGAAACCGCCCCGCCAGTGGCATGATAACCGGCAAAAGAAGGCAAAAGGAGAATATATGCGAAAAAATGTTTTGGCTGCGCTTGTAGTTCTGCTTCTCACTGTTCCTGCAGTTGCCCTGGCTTCCGATACCGCAAGTCAGGCAGGTGCTGACAAGGCAGGGGGAGTGGTGGAATTAAAAACTGTCGATGGTACTCCGGTTAAGGCTGGGGAGTCTACTGCTGGCAAGGATGTTGTTGAATGGGAAAGGGCCGAATGTTTTAAGCCCATCGCAACGGAATCCTCAGATGTTCGTGACGCTGAGTTCAAAGAAGTGGCTGATGTGGTTGCCGTAGGGCTATCTCCGGTCACTGCCCCTGCAAAACTGCTGTCTACGCCCTATCGAGGATTTGTTATCGGCTGGAATGCGGCAGGAAAGATCAAGTCTGATGCTGGCAGTGTGGCAGTAAGAGTGGTTGCTGCGCCTCTTTTTCTCCCTGCCGCGATTTTGAATATCCCTCATTTTCTGCTGCTGAAAGCTGGTCTGACCCCAGTGTATTGATTCGGTAAGCGAACACAGGTTCCCCTGTTTCAGTCGGACAGGGGAACCTGTGTAAAGTGTCTATCGAGTGTTGCCTGTGCGGTGAAATGTTCTTTGGTTGCATAAGGTATGCAAGGCCATGTTGGTGTTGATTGAGTCGTAATCAGACTCAAGAATGAAAGGAGACGGTTATGGATATGAAAGAGAGTTTTGTTTTCACGGTTAAGAAAGGGAAGTTTCTTGTTGGCGGAGTGCTGTTTGCGGCTGCACTCGTGTACTTTAATCCGGTTACGACAGTGCCAGCTGGCCATGTTGGGGTAGTAAGTACTTTCGGCAAAGTGTCAGCTATACCCCTAAGCGAGGGAATCCATCTGGTTAATCCGTTAGCCAATGTAGTTAGGATTCCTGTTCAGGTGCAAAAGGGCTCAGCCAAAAGCGAGGCGGCTAGTAAAGACTTGCAGACGGTTAATGCCACGATCGCACTCAATTTTCATATTGATAGTGCTGCTGCTCCAAAGTTTTACCAAAAGGTTGGTTTGGCGTACGGAAATACCATTATTGCGCCAGCGGTTGAGGAGACGTTGAAAGCGGTTACTGCTGGCTACACGGCTGAGGAGCTGATTACTAAGCGTGACGAGGTACGTGACAAAATGCGGACGGCTCTGGCTGAGCGGCTTCGTGAGCGGTCGTATGGCGGGATTGTAGTTGATGAAATTTCAATTACAAATTTTGCCTTCTCGGATGTTTTTAATAAAGCGATTGAAGCAAAACAGGAAGCTGAACAGCTGGCGCTAAAGGCTCAACGGGATCTGCAGCGGATTAAGATTGAGGCCGAGCAGAAAGTAGCACAGGCACAGGCAGAAGCCGCTGGTCTACGTGCTCAAAAACAGGAAATTACTCCTGAGTTGCTTAAATTGCGTGAGATTGAGGCTCAACGTAAAGCTATCGAGAAATGGGATGGCAAGCTACCGACTTACACTGGTGGTACTGCGGTGCCTTTTCTGAATCTGAAATAAAAGCTGCTTAAGGCCTGCCGGTGGCATTGTTACCGGCTTCGAGTAACAGTGTTGACCAATAAAGGAGTTCTCAATGAAAAATGGCATGTCTGTATGTTTTCCAGAGAGCTTGCGCAAGATAATCGATGCTGGGCACAAAGCCGTTCTTACTGATCCAAAAGGTGAGGTTGCTGCTTCGTTTTATAAAGGGCGGTCACGGGGTCAGGTAGTGTTTGGACTATCGAGCCCGTCAGCCTTTTATTCGGAAAGCTATCGTTTAGAATGCGTTGCTGCTCTACTGAAGGCTGGGACCAGCATGGTCGCCTGGTAGGAGATTGTCATGGTGTGGATTGCATTCAGTGTCGGGATTTTCCTCGGATGTGTGTTTGGCGCAGCAGCCTTGTCGGTGCTTTTGATCGCTAACTGGTCCGAGAGCAACAGGGATGTCTCTGGAGGGTTTATCAATGGCTGTGGATTTTGATCAAATAAAGCTGGCAGATCTTTATGCCTCAAAGCAAAGGCCACTCTGTCAGTGCAAAACACCAGGCGTTGAAATGTACATTGCCAAGATCGGGGACCAGTACATTGTCAAGCGGATGCCTAACTCAGGTGCACTGCATGCACCTGAATGCGACTCCTATGAGCCGCCACCTGAACTGTCAGGACTTGGAGAAGTAATGGGATCCGCCATCAGGGAAAACGCCGAAAACGGCATAACGGAGTTACGATTCGGTTTTTCTCTGGCCAGGTGTGCTGGACGTGCCGTTGCACCGCAACAGGGAGACAGGGAGGAGTCCGACTCTGTTGTTGCTACTCCTGGGCGGCTAGGTTTGCGGGCGGCTCTTCATTACCTATGGGAAGAGGCGGGGCTGGCGAGGCATATTCCGGCCGAGATGGAACAGCAAAAACGTCCCTGGAATGCTATCAGGACCGCTCTGTTGCGTGCTGCAGGCGGGAAGGTTGCCAAGGGACAGCCACTGGCAGAGCCGACGGTCGTTCCTTCTT
>DAIQQT010000293.1:0-4231 GCA_036786685.1 Trichlorobacter sp. | reverse complement strand
TGAATACATTGAGCAGGCTGTTTTTTGAATCTGCTGTAAAGCATGAAAAGTTGATTGATTTAAAAGTGAAAAAATAAAGTTGCCTATTTTTTAGGTTTTTATGTTGGCTGGACCTTAGATGAAAAAATATTTTGTAGAAAAAATAAATATTGACATGTAATTACATATGGTTATCTGTGGTGATTACTGGGTGGGCAAATTGAAAAAAGGCTAGTGTTTACATGGCATTTTTCAAGGTTATCCACCTGTGTCAACAGAGTTATCCACATTTTTTGTGGATTAGTTGAAACCATTTGGTAACAGGCTGTTGTCACTTGCATCCGTCTTGATTTGACTGTTGATGGGCTTATTCATAACGCCATTTAAAGGTAATCACCTTGCAGTTTGGCAGGGCTGTCCGCAATTCCCCCAGCCCTTTATCAGTGACTTTGGTGCCGCTGAAGGTCAGCCAGCGCAGCCAGGTAAGGGGATACAGGTTAGCCAGACCACTGTCTGTGATTTCAGTATGATAGAGGTAGAGCCGCTTCAGGCCGGTGAGACAGTCAAGTTTTTTTAGCCCTTGATCGGATACGGTGGTGTTGGAAAGGTAGAGCTCCTCAAGGCCGGTGAGGTTGCAGATACGGGCCAGGGCATCGTCACCTACGTCATACAGAAACAGGGCCTGCAGATCGTCCGGCTGCAGCAGTGAGAGAAAATCGATTCCGCCTTCTCCATCCCCCCGAACATCCAGTCGCAGACCTTTGTCCAGCGGTATTTCCCGGATACCTTTGGCGGTTCCCAGTTTTTGCCAGTCGCGGTAGTCTACTGAGTTGGCTGTACGCAGGTAGAGAACGCCACAGGACCTGTCTGAGGGAAAACGGACGATACGGGTTTCAAGAAGGGGGGAGGGCAGGTCTTCAGAGGCCTCCGGCTCACCGCTTAGAGCGGCAAGGCGTTTCTTGGCCTTGGCAATATCAAGATCAACGGTTGCAGCCATTTCAGCCAGCAGGTCGATGCCATCCTGCAGACTTTCATCAACCCGTTGCCTGAATCGATAGATGTCAGAACGCCGTAACTCAATGATCTGCTTGTTTAACTCTTTGATATTCTGACGTGTATAGGCAATCTGGCGGATCAGGCGAATTAATTCGGTGCCAATATCAAGCCCTTTGGAGGTTTTGGGGCCCAGTTGCCATTCCCGCAGGATTTTCTGCAGTCGTGACCGATCTCCTTGCTGGTAGGCCAGATTGGCAATGGCCATCAATTCCTGACGTTTGAGCCGCTCATGATCGTCACTGACCAGATCCGGGTGGATTGCTTTGGCCACCTCACGATAGAGCGCCTTCAGGCTTTTCTCTTCAAAGATCGGTGTGGTTTCCGGGTCGTCGTCCAGCAGGGTGGTACGGGCAAAGGCTGCGGTGGAGGTGTCATGCTCTGTGGTATGAAAGTACTTCTGGTGTTCTTCTTCTGACTCTCCGGTTCCCAGCAGGCCGCTGATCTGCCATTCAAGTTGCTCCAGTTCAGCAATTCTACCACCCAGCATCTGTTCGTAGGTGTGCTCAAAGATTCTTATTTCAGATTTGATGGCTGCCAGTTCCCGCTCAATCTGGGTCTGCTCTTCAAGCAGCTCTGCCAGTTCGCGGCGCTTTTTGGCAAGCTCTATCTCTTCTGGGGATTTCATGGTGTCAGCGTTCCCTGTAGAACCAGTTCGCGGGCCAGTCGCAGGCTTATCCGGCATTTGCGTTGTAATGCGGCACGGTAGAGGGCGTCGCAGGCGGCAACCAGTGAGCCGACATCACGGGGCAGTACGGTCAAGAGCCAGCTTGCCACGTCATCGGGCAGGATGATCTGGCGGTCCTGGGCCAGTTTGGCAATCAGCATCTGGCGTGAACGGTCATCTGAGACATCCAGACGGGCCACTAGACCCCACAGCAGGCGGGAGATCAGATGGTCATCAATGGTGGGCAGTTCTTTGGGGGCGAACCTGCCGGCCAGGGCCAGGGTGTGACCACTGCTGTACTGCTGGTTAAATGCTTCCCAGAGGGCATTGCGCAGTTCAGGGCGGTCCGGTAGCTGATCAAGATCATCCACCAGTAACAGGTTGCCGGGATTGGTTGCAAGGGGCGTGGTCAGATCGCGGCATGACAGGATCTGGTACTGTTCTCCGGTCAGCTGACGTCCGATGGCATGCAGCAGGTGGGTCTTGCCTGAGCCGGATGGACCATAGAGGTAGAGCAGTTTTTCCGGCTCAGCCGGATTGGTGATCCTGCGGCTGAATTCAAGGGCGGTGCTGTTACCGGCGCAGGAGATGAAATTTTCAAAACCATAGCGTGGGGTAACCGGCAGATCAAGGGCCTGCTGCAGCATCAGAACAGTGACCCCTGGGGGCGTTCCGGCGTGAGTCGGCCGAAGTGCTGATAGGCTGCCGGGGTGGCAACCCGTCCGCGTGGAGTACGGTTCAGGAAGCCGTTCTGGATCAGGAACGGTTCGTAGACATCCTCAATGGTGTCGCTTTCTTCACCAATCGCCGCACCTATGGTGTCCAGCCCCACCGGACCGCCGCCGAATTTGTCAATGATGGTCAACAGGATCATCCGGTCCATCTGATCAAATCCCATTTCGTCGATCTCCAGCAGACGCAGGGTCTCCTGAACGACACTCAGGGTAATGGCGCCGTCAGCCCTGACCTGGGCATAGTCCCGCACCCGGCGCAGCAGACGGTTGGCAATCCGTGGGGTACCACGGCTGCGGCGAGCCAGTTCCAGCGCCCCTTCCTTGTCAATTGCCATGCCCAGGATGCGGGCTGAGCGGGTGACGATGAAGGCCAGTTCATCATGGGTGTAGAATTCAAGCCGGGAGATGACCCCGAAACGGTCACGCAGGGGGGATGACAGCAGGCCGGCCCTGGTGGTGGCCCCCACCAGGGTAAAGCGGGGCAGGTCCAGTTTGATGCTGCGGGCGCTGGGCCCCTGACCGATGATGATATCCAACTGGAAGTCCTCCATTGCCGGATAGAGGATCTCCTCCACCACGTGGGAGAGGCGGTGGATTTCGTCAATGAACAGGACATCGTGGGGCTCAAGGTTGGTCAGGATGGCTGCCAGATCACCGGGGCGCTCGATCACCGGACCGGAGGTGGACTTGATATTGACCCCCATCTCGCAGGCGATGATATTGGCCAGAGTGGTCTTGCCCAGACCGGGCGGACCATACAGCAGCACATGGTCAAGGGCTTCATTACGTCCTTTGGCTGCGTCAATGAAGAGTTTCAGGTTCTCTCTGATCTTTTCCTGGCCAATGTAATCCTGCAGGGTGCGGGGGCGCAGGGTGGCGTCAAACTGCAGATCATCGTCGCGTTTTTCCGGTGTGATGGCTCGTTCCATGGTGGGAACTATGACCGAATTTTGCCCGCTTGTCAAAGGAGCCGCGAACGTGGTAAGAAGAGCCTGCCTCGCGAAGATCATTGCGAGGCCTTTTTATCGAAAGAGGATGCCATGACCAAAGAATTGTCGATCGGGTCGGTTAAAATGGGGGGCGGACGCCCGCTGGTGCTGATTGCCGGTCCCTGTGTGATCGAGAGTGAAGAGGCAACGCTGCGCCATGCCGAGCGGCTGATGACCATCTGTAACGGGCTGGGGATGCCGCTGATCTTCAAGTCTTCCTATGACAAGGCCAACCGGACGTCGATTAACGCCTTCCGCGGACCCGGTATGGATGAGGGGCTGCGGATTCTGTCCAAGGTCAAGGATAGCCTCGGTATTCCGGTGCTTTCGGATATCCATTCCATTGAACAGGTGGCTCCGGCTGCCCAGGTGCTGGATGTGCTGCAGATTCCGGCCTTTCTCTGCCGCCAGACCGATCTGGTGGTGGCTGCCGCCAAGACCGGCAAGGTGGTCAATGTCAAAAAAGGTCAGTTTCTGGCCCCCTGGGATATGCGTAATGTGGTGGGCAAAGTGGCGGCCTCGGGTAATGAGAATATCATACTGACCGAACGCGGCGCCTCCTTCGGCTATAACAATCTGGTGGTGGATATGCGTTCCTTCCCGGTTATGCGCTCCTACGGCTATCCGGTGGTGTTTGATGCCACCCATAGCGTGCAGCTGCCGGGCGGGCAGGGGGAGTCATCCGGCGGCCAGCGTGAGTTTGTGGAGACCCTGTCCCGGGCTGCGGTTGCCACCGGTATTGACGGTATCTTCATGGAGGTACATGAAGATCCGGCTTGTGCATTGTGTGACGGTACCAACTCCATCCC
>DAIQQT010000292.1:0-4246 GCA_036786685.1 Trichlorobacter sp. | reverse complement strand
GCTGGGGCAATGAGCGCCCGCCGCAACCCCGCAAGCCGCGCTCCGGTCGAACCCACGGCCGGGCCTGCGATGGAGCCTGCGGCGCAGGCCGTGCTGGACCGCCTGGCCGCCCTGCGCGAGGCCCGCAGCCACTGGCTGCCCTCCTGGCGCGAACTGGCCGCGCAGATCATGCCGCGCAAGGGCCTGGCCCTAGCCGGGCAGGGCCAGCGGCCCGACGACGAGGCCGTGTTCGACTCCACCCCGGCCCACAGCCTGGAGCTGCTGGCCTCGGCCCTGGGCGGGCTTCTCACCAACCCGGCCCTGCCCTGGTTCGACCTGCGCCTGGGGCGCGGCGCGCCGGACAACGACGAGGTGCGCGGCTTCCTGACCGGCTGCCGCGAGCGCCTGCTCTCGCTGTTCAACACCGAGGCCACGGGCTTCCAGGCCTGCGTGCACGAGCTGTACCTGGACCTCTGCCTCTTCGGCACGGCGGTGCTCTCGGTGGAGGCCGACGCCGACTGCCTGGCCCGCTTCAGCGAACAGTATAACCTGGCGGTGCCTGAGTTGAACCGGGAAGGCAAACTGCAGCTGCTGACAGCCAGGCATCCGCTGCTCGTGGTAATGCGGGCTGACGATCCCCAGGCAGCGCCGATCGTGCCGCTGGATCTGGAACTCTCCACACCAGGCAAGGAATCGATTCTGCGCCTAGAATCAGGCGGTGAGGAAGCGGCGACGCAGGTGTACATGCCAGAACATCGAGGAGCCACTGACAAAGCCAACGCACTTATTGGCGCAAAGGCGGCTCCGCAAGTTCTGGTTATCAGTGGCCCCAACGCCGGCGGCAAGACGATCGCACTCAAGACGGTCGGGCTGATCATCGCCATGGCGCTTTCCGGCATACCGGTGCCGGCCTCTCCTTCCTCAACGGTTCCGCTGCTGGATTCGCTGCTGCTGGATATCGGTGATGAACAGTCAATTGAGCAGAGCCTCTCCACCTTCTCTGCCCACATCGCCGCCATCAGCCGGATTCTGGAGCAGGCAGGCTCCCAAAGCCTGGTGTTACTGGATGAGCTGGGCACCGGCACCGAACCGCTGCAGGGGGCCGCCATCGGTTGCGCCGTACTGCAGGAGCTGCAACAACGGGGAGCGGTGGTGCTGGCCACTACCCACCTGACCGAGATTGTCGGCTTTGTGCAGCAAAAACCAGGCATGCAGAATGCCGGCATGGAGTTTGACAGTACCACCTGGACTCCGCTCTACCGGCTGGTGATGGGAGAACCGGGCCAGTCCCATGCG
Source organism: Trichlorobacter sp. (assembly GCA_036786685.1). GTDB lineage: Bacteria > Desulfobacterota > Desulfuromonadia > Geobacterales > Pseudopelobacteraceae > Trichlorobacter. The sequence continues at coordinate 2,971 of DAIQQT010000292.1, read as the reverse complement.
TTGGAGACCGCACGACGCTATGGCCTGCCGGAAACAGTGCTGCAGACCGCACGAACCCTGCTGGGAGACACCACCAGTGCCTTCAGCGGATTGATTGACGAATTACGCCAGAAGCGGGCTGACCTGGAACAGCAGCTTGCAGAACAGCACCGGACACAGCAACAACTGGCACAGCAGACCCGTGATCTGGAGCAGCAGTGGGCTGATCTCGCCCGCCTCCGGCAGGATACCATCGACAAGGCACGCCAGGAGGCACGGGACACCATCACCGTGGCACGGCGAGAAATGAATCTACTGTTGGAACAGTATCGGCAGGAACGCCGCAAGGAGACCTCCGACCGGTTCAGACAGCGCAGCGAGCAGTTGGAGGCGGCCTTTGCCCCTGTTGAACAACAGCCCCCGCAGCTCGATTGTCTGCAACCCGGCGCCGTGGTACAGGTGCGTTCCCTGGGAAGGGATGCCACGCTACTCAGCGTTGACCAGGCACGCGGCAAGGTCAGAGTCAGGGCCGGCAGTATCGAGATGGAGGTGCCGCTGCACGGTCTGGCCGTCAGCAGCAACGCTGTTTCCCGCCACCCAGGCAAGACGGAAATCAGAATGCAGGTACAGCCGGAAACGGCAGCCCACGAACTACATATGATCGGTAAGCGGGTTGAGGAGGCACTGACCGAGCTGGAAGGATTCATTGACCAAGCGGTGCTGGCCGGGCAACGTGAGATCAGGATTATTCACGGCATCGGTACCGGCACCCTGCAACGGGCGGTGCGTGAATTTCTCGGTCGCCATCCCCAGGTTAGTTCCTTTCGCGGCGGCGAACCTCATGAAGGACGGGACGGGGTGACGGTTGTGGAACTGGATACATGATGGACGCATTTATCATCGAGTTGTCGGAAGACGATATCCGGCGGGAGCGGGATAAAGCCCGCGAGCTGCGCAAAAGCCGCTGGTGGAAAAACCGGTTGGCCCAGGGAATCTGCCACTGGTGCGGTAAACGCTTCACACCTGACGAGCTGACCATGGACCATATCGTACCAGTCACCCGCGGCGGTAAATCCAGCCGTAACAACGTGGTGCCGGCCTGCAAGGAATGCAACAGCCGCAAGAAATACCTGCTGCCGATGGAGTGGGAAGAGTATCTGAGCAACGTCCGGCAGCCGGATGGGGAATGAACATGCACACACGCTACAAGACGGTCATTTATGACTGCGACGGGGTCATGCTGGACTCAATCGAGTCAAACTACATCTTTTACAACCGGATCATGGCCGGTCTCGGCCGGCCTGAAATCAGCCGTTTGTGTACCGAATCGGAACGGGTACTGCACACCTTCTCCTACCTTGACGTGATCGAACACTTCTTTGGAGATGATCCGCAGAAGGGGGAGGCAATCGCCATCGGCAAGACCATCCGCTACAAAGAGCTGATGCCGTACATGCGACGTGAAGAGGGATTGCTGGAGACGTTAAAGGAGCTGAAAGATCGGGTGGCATTAGCGGTCTGCACCAACCGGGCGACATCCATGGAGATGATCATTGAGGATTTCGGGCTGGAAGGCTATTTCAGCTGCATCATGACCGCTGCCAAGGTGCAGCACCCCAAGCCGCATCCAGAACCGCTGCTCAAGGTTCTGGAACATTACAATATCGCTCCGCAGGAAGCACTGTTTGTTGGGGATAGCGCCGTGGATATGCAGGCAGCAGCCGCAGCCGGCGTGCCGTTTATTGCCTACAAGTCAGACCTGCCGGCTCTGGCGGTCATCGAGCACCACACCCAGCTGCTGCAGCACGTATTCAATCCTTCTTGATACTTATCCCCAGTTCGCTGATCTTCTTGCGTAGGGTATTGCGGTTGATCCCGAGGATATCGGCCGCCCGCACCTGATTTCCCCTGGTCTTTTCCAGGGTAATACGGATCAAAGGGCGTTCCACCTGCTCGAGCACCCGGTCATAGATATCACCTTTATCCAGCTTTTCAATACCATTCATGGAACCACGCAGTTTCATTTCAACCAGCGATTCCAGCGACTGCTCCTGAGGCATGGCATGGATCGTTTCCTGACGGTTACTCAGTCCGGTAAAGTCAGCCGAGGTCAGGATTGGGTCGCCTGACAAGATTACCGCCCGCTTAATAGTGTTTTCCAGCTCACGAACGTTTCCGGGCCAGGCATAGTTGCAAAGCAGCTCCACAGCCTCCGGGGCGCACTGTTTGGTCGGCACCTCCAGCTCGGCACAAGCCCGCTCCAGAAAGTACTCCACCAGCGCCGGAACATCCTCGCTGCGCTCACGCAGCGGCGCAAGAGTAATCGGCACCACATTCAAACGGTAGTAGAGATCTTCGCGGAATTCGCGGTTGCGAACCCGTTCCTGCAGCTCCTGGTTGGTGGCTGCCACCACCCGCACATCAACACTGATATTCTGGGAACCACCAATGCGGGTGATTTCCTGTTCTTGCAGCACCCGCAGGATTTTTGCCTGTAGATCCAACGGCATATCGCCGATTTCATCCAGAAAAATGGTGCCGTTATGAGCCTGCTCAAATTTGCCGGTCTTGCGTTCGGTGGCACCGGTAAAGGCACCACGCTCACTGCCAAACAGCTCACTTTCCAGCAGATCCTTAGGAATGGCGGCACAGTTGATGGCAACGAAAGGTTTGCCCAGCCGGCTGGAGTTAAAGTGGATCGCCCGGGCGATCAGTTCTTTACCGGTGCCTGATTCTCCCTGAATCAATACAGTAATATCACTGCCGGCCACCTTGCCGATGGTTTTGTAGACCTCCTGCATGGTTGCAGAGTTGCCAATGATGTTCTTCTCAACCTGGTAACGATCCTTCAGTTCCTGCTTCAGCAGGGTGACCTGATTGCTGACATCCCGTGCGCGACTGACTTTCTCGATAATGGCATCAATCACTTCAAGATCGAACGGCTTGGTGATGTAGTCATAGGCGCCGCGCTTCATCGCCTCAACCGCATTCT
>DAIQQT010000291.1:0-4246 GCA_036786685.1 Trichlorobacter sp. | reverse complement strand
TTGGCAGTGATCGGATCTCCGCTTTCCGTGAAGATCCGAAAGTTAATTTCGTTTATGCCCATACCAGCGGCCATGCGCCGGTAGAGGACCTGCAGCGGCTGGCAAAGGTGCTGAAACCAAAGCAGCTCATACCGATACATACTGAAAAAGCTTCGGACTATGGTAAATATTTCGAGAACGTTGTGATGCTACAGGACGGGGATGAGTTACAGCTATGATGTCTTGAAAGGAGCTATTGATGCAAATTACCTATGAAAACAAGTCAGAAGATATTCTTGCACTCTACAATCGAACCTTCAACGGCCCTGATGACATTGTCGGGCTCAGCAAGCACACCGCTAATGAGGCCAGCATTACCTCAAGGCCAGAACGGTTTTTCAGCGCTGTTCGATATCCTATCTGGGGATTAGGCGGAGCGATTCTTGGCTGTTTTTTCTTTAATTCTCCGGTTGTTGAGAGGGTCAGTGTTTTAATTCTACTATCGTTACTTCTTGCCGGTTGGACTTGGTGGAGTTACAGGCGATACCCTAACAAGCTTGCCAAAATGCAGATAGAAAAAGAACCACTGTCAATCGGTAAGCGTACTTTGACCATATCTCCACAAGGGCTTGAGCTCCAAACGGCTGAATCCAGCACGTCTAAAACCTGGAATGAAGTTTGGCATGCTGAGCTATGGCAGGAATACATCTTTGTAGCTTCCTTTGGGCCGATTTTTATCATTCCTTTGCGGGAGTTGGGAGACAAATTGTTCAAGAATACATGGGATGAAATCCAATCATGCCGCAAAACCCACGATTTGAAAGCATGCAGAGCATGATGCAAGATACCAAGGTCGGTATGTTCTGGTGCATAGAAGGGACGGTTGTCGGTGAGGCGGTGCTACTCTCCGAGGCCGAACCATACGGTGATGCCTTGCAACACGGTGGACATTACGATTTCTGGGACGAACTAAAGCCGAAAACTGAGATAGAGCGCCGGTTCAAGGTCCGCGCCTACGACTACTATCCGCGTGGCCGGGTTGTCTATTTTCAATCAAGAAAGCAGTTTCGGCTGTACGTGGATGGCTGTTTGAGCGCTAGGGACCGGGAGTCTATAGCCGATTTCTTTGGTCTTACGGGAATTCAACTCGAAATTGAGAGAGACGAGCACTATCAATGTGCTCGTTGTAATCGCGGCTATCTTGAATAAATTTCAATCATAGGGGGTAGGAGTATATGCCAGAAGAATATATGAAGTTTTTCAGGGTCGCACAGGAGCTGAACAGGGAATATGAAGACATCCTCAAAGACAAGAAGATACACTTTCGAGGGAATCGCGGTTCTTTTTCGCTGATAAGTCTTGCTCGTGAGACACCTGAACAAGGCGAAGGAGGCTTCACGGAAAAAGAACAGGGGGAGCGGTTCTTGAGGGATGAAATTGACTCCTGTTTGGCTGGTAAAAGAAAGAAGATTGAAGCAGGAGATTCAAGAAAAACGAGAGAAAAGGAGTTGCAGGCATGGATAATTAACTATGCCATTAACAATGGATATCAACTCCCTTTTTCGAGTGGACTAACTTTTCTAACTTCGGAGCTGGCATTTACTAAACCGGAAAAGATTGTTAATGATATCCTTGCCCTTGATCAAGACGGGAATCTTGTTGTCATTGAACTCAAGTCGTCACGTGATAAAAAGACTCTGGAACGACAGGTTAAAAGGTTCTTCGACAAAATCGACAGCAATAAGAAATTCTTCAAAGATTTGGTGAAACTTTTTGCGCCAGAAAAAGTCTGGAATGAGCAGAGGCGTGGAATGATTGTCTGGCCAGCCAGCGCGAACAGACAGCTTAGAGGCGACTGGCAACACGGCATTAAAGAGGTTTGCTATCCAGAGAGTGTGAAGAATGACAAACGCCAAATTGCCTATGACGAGAACGGTGCAATTCCGTTCTTTGAAGGAGAACCTGCGTAACACCTGAGCAGAAACTGGGCCAAGGTGAACACGCGCTGGCGGATGGAGAACTGACATGATTACCAATATGACCAATATGCCGCCTCATCTGATTGATGATGTCCGCGCCATCCTGCATGATGCTCGCGGCAAAGCATACACCGCAGCCAACGCTGCGATGGTGGATGCCTACTGGCGCATCGGTCAGCGCATCGTTGAGGCTGAGCAGGGTGGAGCAACCCGCGCCGAATATGGTAGCAAACTTATCCGTAATCTGGCCCGTGCCCTCTGCGAAGAGTTCGGCAGGGGCATGTCCGTAGCCAATCTGAAAAATTTTCGACAGTTCTACCTCACCTTTCCTGATGCTGGAAAAAGCTACGCACTGCGTAGCGAATTGAGCTGGAGCGTCGCCACATGCTTGATTGGCCGCAGCAGGAAGGGGATACGTGCAACTGTTGAGCATGCCTGAGACCTCCCCCACCATACTGCTGGACTCCTGCAGCGCGGACCGGTTCAGCGCCTCCTGGCGTTTTGACGGCTATGTCCGTACGCTGGTTGCCGAGACCACCGATCAGGTGGTCAGCGTGCTGGAGCAGGCCGAGGCAGCCACGCAGCAGGGACTGTATGCCGTCGGGTTTGTGGCCTATGAGGCTGCCCGGGCACTAAACCCGCACCTGCCCGGCATTGCACCGGAGCCCGGCCTGCCACTGGCCTGGTTTGCCCTGTTCAGTAAACGCCATCAGGCTGTTAAAGACGATCTGACCGCCTGCATAACAGCAGCACCAGAGCTTATGCCAGCCAGCACTCCCGCTGCATACGAGAACGCCATCAGCCGGATTCATGACGCCATTGAGCAGGGTGAAACCTATCAGATCAATCACACATTCCAGCTGCAGGGGCAGTTTCAGGGTGATCCGCTGCAGCTCTATCACAGCCTGATCCAGGCTCAGCAACCGGCTTTTGGCGCCTATCTTGATATCGGCAGCCACACGGTCATCTCCGCCTCGCCGGAGCTGTTTTTTGCGGTGCAGGGTGACACCATCACCACCCGCCCGATGAAAGGCACCGCCCCCCGTGGCCGTTTCCCGGCAGAGGATCAGGGGCTGGCAGACCAGCTTCGTCAAAATGCCAAGGAACAGGCAGAAAACCTGATGATTGTGGATCTGCTGCGTAATGACCTGGGGCAGATAGCCCGAACCGGCACGGTACAGACCGAAGCACTGTTTGAGGTAGAGACCTACCCCACGGTGCATCAGATGACCTCCACCATCACCGCACAACTGAAGCAGGATATTGGCCTGCTGGAGCTGTTCAGATCCCTGTTTCCCTGCGGTTCAGTTACCGGCGCCCCCAAGCGGCGCAGTATGGAGCTGATTGCCGGGATTGAAGGTCAACCACGGGGGATCTACTGCGGCGCCATCGGCTATCTGGCGCCAGGGGGCGAAATGACCTTTTCGGTTGCCATCCGCACCCTGTTACTGAACCAGCAGACCGGGCAGATCAGCATGGGGGTGGGCAGCGGCGTTACCTGGGATGCACAGGCACCCAGCGAGTACGCCGAGTGCCTGAATAAGGCCGCCTTTCTCAGGCCACGACTGCAGCCCAGGCTGCTTGAATCGCTGCTGCTGGAAGATGGCAGCTATCCCCGGCTGGAACGGCATCTTAACCGTCTTGGCTGGTCTGCTAATCGGCTGGGGTATTGTTGTGATCATGAGCAGCTCAGGCAGGCTTTGCGGGAACATGCCATCGGCAAAACCGGCCAGCACAAGACCCGTCTGCTGCTGGCACAGGATGGCAGCTATCAGGTCGAATCATCTCCGTTGCAGCCGCTGGCACAGCCGCTGAAGCTGGCCATAGCCGCAGCTACAGTGAATCCAAACGACCTGCTGCTGTACCTCAAGACTGAACAACGCCAGCGTTATGAACAGGCCCGCAAGGAGCATCCAGAGGCGGATGAGGTGCTGCTCTGCAACAATCGGGGTGAGCTGACTGAAGGCAGCTTCACCAATCTGGTGCTGAAGCTGGATGGTCGGCTGGTAACGCCGCCACTTTGCTGCGGCCTGCTGCCGGGGGTGATGCGGCAGCAGTTGCTGGAACAGGGCACCATAAAAGAACAGGTGCTGTACCCGCAGGATCTGCAGCGGGCTGAAGAGATCTGGTTGATCAACAGCGTGCGGGGCTGGCTGCGGGCCGAGCTGATGAAAGGAGTGGAGTCGTGAAAGGTAGATCAACAGCACTGGATAATTCTAACCAACCCCCCTCGATCCCCCCTTGTCAGGGGGGAAGTGTGATGATGGTGTTAGCTCCCTCCCTGACAA
>DAIQQT010000290.1:0-4253 GCA_036786685.1 Trichlorobacter sp. | reverse complement strand
AAGAATGGTTCTCCAAGAATGAGCCTGTTTGGAGTGCTAGCCATATTAAAACAGTTAGAAACAGACTTGAACATGATGTTTTTCCGGTAATAGGTAACAGGCAGATTGCAACTGTTGATCGTGCAACAATCAAGAATATCATGATGACAGTGGCTGGGCGCGGTGCAATAGAAACTGCTGATCGTGTCAAACAGTACTGTGGTCAGATATTAAGGTATGCGTTGAATTTGGAATATATAGAGGTTAATCCTGCTAACGATTTGCGGGATATTCTTCCAAAACGTGAACCAGGGCACCATGCAGCACTAATTGAGCCAGACCAGCTTGCAGGCTTGTTGCGTGCCATTGACGAGTATAGTGGGTCATTTGTGGTTAAGAAGGCTCTTCAACTTGCCCCACTTTTTTTTGTGCGGCCTGGTGAACTGAACAAGATTGAATGGTCTCAAATTAATTTTGAAACCGCTGAATGGCGATACTTTGTAACTAAAACCAAGATACATCACATCGTGCCGCTTGCTTCTCAGGCTGTAGCCATACTGCGAGAGTTACATGCAGTAACAGGAACTGGCCGTTATGTGTTTCCAGGTTACAGGACAGCAAGCCGTCCTATGACAAGTGAGGCATTATTGGCGGCAATACGCAGAATGGGTTATAGCAAAGATGATATGACTACGCATGGATTTAGGGCAATCGCCAGAACGCACCTGGACGAGACACTTAGTTACAGAATAGATTGGATTGAAGCCCAGTCTGCTCATGCTGTAAAAGATGCAAATGGTAGAGCATATAACCGAACAACTTATCTTGAGGATCGCCGTAAAATGATGCAGTCGTGGGCCGATTTTCTGGACGGCCTTAAGGCTAGAGTAAAGGTCATACCGATTAATCAAGCATCTCTTGAAGCGGCATGATTAGAATGTTTGAGGCCAGTGTTGTCCAACCTGATTTAAGTTTGTGTAAAGAGAGCCGAAGATAATAATATATGACAATATGGAAAAATAATAACAAGTTAGATGAATTGCACTTTGCTTCAAACTTACTGTTTGGGATAATACTTTTCAAGTACGGTCGAAAAAGAGCTAATGCTGATAAATCGTATTCTGTTGAACTTCATGTAAATCAGGGTGGTTTGCAGGATAGGGATTTCCCACGAGAAACAAAGGAAGAGTTCAAGCTGGAAGTCATGAGAGTATTTTCCAAAAATTTGACATTGACACCACAACCGTTTACCGGCAGACTAATTGTGCATGTACATGATAACAGAGTAGCTGAGGTACACTTCATCCCTAAACCAGACGTTATAGCGGCTGAGTAAAAAAGATTAAATCCAGCCAGAACTCGCAGGCTGCGGCCAAACTTTAACGTCAAAATAGCAACAGGAAGCTGACCCCGCTTGTCGGAACACTCAGGAAGCCTGTGTTGAACTCAAGGACATTACAATGTTCTGCGGTTTGGCACAGGCTTTTTTTGTTGCCCGATAAGGAGCGAAACATGGTCAGCAAGTCAGAAACAACGGTAGTGCAGAATGTCCTTCCTACAAGTGGCTTAGTCAGGTTGTCACAGATTGTGGGGGACAAGAAACGAGGCATTTGGCCTCCAATTATCCCTGTCAGTAAGTCAACATGGTGGGCAGGAGTAGCATCTGGTAGATACCCGGCGTCGGTGAAACTTGGAGATCGCACAACCTGCTGGAGGGCTGAAGATATCAAGCAGCTCATCGAAACAGCTGGAGAGGTGTAGCTATGAACAAGACCTTCCCAACCAAAAACATAGAACTGGCAGCAACCATCCAAGTCATAACCGGGATAGAGCCGGAAATAAGCATTGAAGATTCAGGACTCTCTGTATTCTCCTTCCCTATGTCATCTCAAGATGTTGTAAGCGTTGTTATGGGGTTCGAATCTGGCATCCAAGCCGATGCCCGAAAGCTCCTCACCACTCGTAACCATCTCTTCAAGCGAATTAAGGGAGGTGTACGATGAACTTCATAGAAGCCTGTCAAACTGTAGGGATAGAACCGCGAGACGTGCCAAAGGATGGACGCTGGCATGGAGTACCAGTAACCGGAAAATCACCAAAAAATAGTACCGGCAGAATATTATGGTTCGCTGATGGAGAGGGAGGGTTCTGTTGGAATCACTCCGAAGATGACGATCATAAGAAAGTCAACTTTTGGGTGAAAGATAGCAAGCAGCTCTCCCCCGCAGAGATTCAGCAACGCAAGACCCGTATTACTGAAGAGATGCGAAAAGCTGAAGAGGAGCGCAAGAGGGAAGCAGCTAAAGCCGCTGAAGATGTAAAGCGTATATGGGAAGCTGCAAAACCTGCTGAACAAGATCACCCTTATCTTGTCCGCAAAGGTATCAAGCCCCATATCGCCAAAGTACACACAGACGGGCGTCTGTTGATCCCTGTTCGTGTTGCTGGCAAGCTGTCCAGCTTACAGTATATCGGCAAAGACGGAGAGAAGAGGTTTCACCCTGGCGGGATCATTGCCGGGGGCGGCTGTCTGATCGGGAAGCCGGGAAACAAATTGGTCATAGCCGAGGGGTTTGCAACTGCCGTCTGTATCCATGAAGCAACGGGCTTGCCTGTTGTTGTGGCCTTCAACGCTGGCAATATCAAGGCAATAGCTCAACATTCACGGCAAACCTGGCCTGATGCTGAAATAGTTATTGCTGCCGATGATGATTGTTTTCATGCAGACGGTACACTAAGACCAACAGCGCAGAATGTGGGGGTAGTCAAGGCAACTGAAGCAGCCAAGTTAATCAACGGGCTTGTTGCTGTTCCTGCATTTCCTGAACCTCGCCATAAGCAGCAGGGAACGGATTTTCAAGACCTTTGCAGTCTGTCCGGTGCTGATGCTGTAATTCGTTGCATTGAAGCTGTACAACCAGTGCAACAGCTTGATCTACAGGCTGTTATTGATAAAAAGGCAATACCTGCACATGGCCTGCAAAATAACCTGCCTGAAAGATTCACAGACACAAGTATTGCTTTAGACTTAGCAGGCAAGCTACAGGGATTGGTTGCATACTGGCGGGAAAGTGGTGTCTGGCTTTTCTGGGACGGGCAGCGATGGTGCAGCGATACCCCGGGCGGGCTTTATCCTTTTATTCAACAATACATCAAGGCAACAATGGTTGAAGTTGCTAAAGCCGACAACCTTGATGCTGATACACGCTCCAAGTACTTAAAGGCTCTTTGCCAGTATGAAGGGCATTTTCGGCAGACTACGCTTATATCTGCATTAACCGTCATACCTTCGATGATTGTTGAAACCCATAAGCTGGACACGGACCCCATGCTATTGACCTGCCTGAATGGTACGCTTGACCTATCAAACGGGCGTCTATTAGCACATAGCCCGAACCACCGTATAACCAGAATATGCAGAGCAGACTATCTTCCAGATTCTGCCTGTCCGAACTTCATTACCTTTTTGCAGCGGATTTTTGGCAATGACCAAGAACTGATTGGCTACATTAAACGTCTGATTGGATATTGCCTCACTGGCCGTACCGATGAACAGATTATGGTTTTCTTTTATGGGACCGGACGCAACGGCAAGACAACATTGAACCGCGTATTGCTGATGCTGTTGGCTGACTTTGCCTGTTCTGCACAAGCTGACATTCTTATGCTCAAGAATCGTGAAGGGGCAAACAATGAACTGGCAAGATTACGGGGGGCAAGGTTGGTTGCCGTCAATGAGGTTGAAGAGGGCAGCCAACTTGCAGAGGCACGACTAAAGACCCTGACCGGGGGAGACACTGTTACAGCACGTTTTCTTTTTAAAGAGTTCTTCGAGTATGAGCCGCAGTTTAAAATGATTCTGGTCGGCAATCATAAGCCGCAGATACGAGGCCGTGACCTTGGCATATGGCGCAGAATTCACCTGATCCCCTTCACCGTAACAATCCCTGAAGAAGAGATTGACCCGAACCTGACGGATAAACTGAGGGCTGAACTGCCGGGAATACTTGCATGGGCTGTTGAGGGCTGCATTGAATGGCAACGTGACGGACTGAGGCCACCAGTATCTATTAAAGCCGCAACCGAGCAGTACCGCCAAGGAGAAGATGTTTTTGACCAATGGCTAAGAGAGTACTGCACTACTGGTGACGGACACAAGACGCCTGCCAATGACCTATTGGAATCATTCAAGGCCGCTTCTGGCTGGAAGCACATGACCCCCATCAAGTTTGGCAAGCTCTTGGGCGAAGCTGGCTTTGAACGCAGTAACAATG
>DAIQQT010000289.1:0-4263 GCA_036786685.1 Trichlorobacter sp. | reverse complement strand
ATCAACTGATCTTTGTGCCGCCGCCGGATCAGACCGGGCGTGAGGCGGTACTGAAACTGGCCTTCAAAGACCGTCCACACAGCGGGATTGACTTTAGCTGGCTGGCTGACCAGACCAGCCAGTTTTCCGGGGCTGATCTGACTGCTCTGGCTGATACGGCAGCAGAACGGGTACTGCATGAGGTGCTTGATACTGGCGTGGAGCGGGATATTACCATGCAGGATCTTAAGGCAGCCCTGGCATCTGTTAAACCAACCACCCGCGAATGGGCCGAGACCGCCAAAAACTATGTTGAATTTGCCAATGAAGGTGGCCAGTACGATGAGATCAAGCAGTGGTTCTCTGAAGGCGGGGCAAAGAAAAAGGCATTCGGGTTTTTGTAGGCTGGCTTAATCTACTTTGAAGGAGCAACTTCATGGAGGCACCCGATAGCAAGACCTCAATCCAGCCAAAACAGAGTAGCAATGAAGATCCCCCATGGTGGTATGTCTTGTGTGGTACGATTTTGCTGGGCTTTTCTGGATATATCTATCATTATTTCAGTGAGTTTGAAGCCCACGGCGGAACAAGAAGAATCAACTGGTTTCTGGCCCTTGCTTATGAGATCGGCGGTAAATGGCTGGTCAGCGGCGTATTTGCGGCCTGTGCTCTTGGCCTTTATTTTCTCGGTTATGCCGAATACCGCAAGCGCAAAACGGTATAGGATGCCACGCTCGGCTTGTTTCTTGACCACTGGTTGTGTGGTAAAGGGCTGTCCGTCTAATCTTGTATGAAAAAAATCAAGCCACAAATAAAACAGCTTGTCTACTACGCCTCAGGTGTGCTGCTGATCATTTTCGGAACCCGTTCCCTGGTGAATCTTCTCTCTTCTTTGCAACTGTTTCCTGCACTATCCTATGCCGCAAGCAGGAAAGAGATTTTTGTGTATTTCATGTCAGCCCTGTTCTCATTGCTCGGTGCGGCCAGCCTGTTCCTTACAAAAATTGATGGGGAGGATTCTGCCGAGCAGGGCAAGAAAAAAGGTATTCAGCATTCAACGTCATCTGATAACCAGCCCCAGTTAGTGCCTAAACTGATTATTGACCATGGCTCAAAAGACCACCCTGGTCTTCAATTCATCTATACAGGCAAATCTCGGCTATATAGCCCTGCAGAGCTGTTGATGCTGCTTTTGGGCATCATATCCGTTGTCGTAAGCCTGGTGTCTGTGTATAGCTACAACCCAATCCGGTGGGAAGGTTTTGCTATTCTTGTCGTGGCGTTTGCGTTTTTTGCCAAGTTTTGGAAAATGCACAAAAATTCCAGTCGTTTTGAAACATTGCGCTACTCGGTAATTGTGGAACACGGACTGGTCGGCTTTTCGAGCGGATACGATAAGAAGCAGATCTGTCTGAGTAAAATTGGCCGGTTATACATTTCCACACACAGAAGGAATGGCGTGTTGAAGGAGGCATACGTCAACGCGTACTACGATGGAGACACCATACCGGTGCTCAATATAATAGACCTGTACCGTCGGCTCGACGCCAAATGCAGTGTGGTGCTGGATCATATTGTAGATTACCTGAACAGCGCTGCTGCAGATGCCTATAAGAAGCAAAAACCAAAACCGAAAGCTTCCCGCTTTGAACCGATTCAGGATGGCTGGCAGAGTGATTATGCAACAGATACCCCGATTGCCGCCCGCAACCTCAAGCCGTTGGCAAGCAGAAAAAAACGGATGGCCACCGCCTTTGCCCTTGGGCTGATAACATATGTCATCGATCAGTCACCAGTTTTCTCTCTTGAGCAAGGCTACTATCCCGCGTTGGTTTCACTATTTGCCATGTTTGGACTGCCTCTTCTGTATTTCCAGGCGATAAAGCTTGTTTCAGCCTGTGCCTGTCGAAAAGCAACAGGCGTATTGTGCAGTTTTGCTATCATCGTTTACAGCCTGACACTCTCCTATCTTTTTTATATGTACGCTAAAAACAGCGGGGCGTCATTGTCTCCTTTTGTCAATGCGCTTGTCTTTATTCCTCCGGTTGTCTGGCTTTTATACTACACGCTATCAGGTTGTTCATGCGGTGCCCGCAATACCAAACAGGCAGATCAACTCCGTTGAGCATATTGAAAATGCCAGCTTTTAGTTCATCTAACCTTTTCAGGAGGTATCAGTAATGACACCTTGGTCACAGGAAAGCTATATCAAGGCGCTGTTTTTTGCTGCCCATGCCCATAATGGCCAAAAGGTTCCCGGCACAGAACTGCCCTACCTTACCCACCTGACCATGGTCAGCATGGAGGTTATGGCAGCACTGGCAATTGAGGCAGACCTGGATGGCAACCTGGCAATCCAGTGCGCCTTGCTGCATGACGTGCTTGAGGATACGGCTGTTGCGTATGACGCATTGCAAGATATCTTCGGTGAAGCGGTTACAAATGGTGTGCAGGCCCTGACCAAGCATGATGACCTGCCCAAACACGAAAAAATGGCCGACAGCCTGGCACGCATCCAACAACAGCCCCGAGAAATCTGGATGGTCAAGCTGGCCGACCGGATAACCAACCTGCAATCGCCACCCAAGCACTGGACAACGGAGAAGATGCAAAGCTATCAGTTAGAAGCTCAGCAGATTTATGATGCCTTGCATGGGGCAAGCCCGTTTTTAGCAACTCGACTACAACAGAAGATAGATAGCTATGGCCAGTATTTCTCACGGTGACCCCAAAAAACAAGAGCCGGAACCAAGCATGATCCCACAGTTTCTGCACGATATCGGCATTGAGCTGTTAAGCGGCGCCACATGGCAAGCTGTGCTCAGCGACACCCGGTGGTGTAAACAGCAGGTATATCTACACTGTGAACAGGATCGACTTGATGGACAGGTAGACATCGATGGCATCTATTTCTCGCTGCTGGAGGCGCACCTGGCTGCCTCCACGAGTCCGCAGCAACAGCGCCCCGAAACCTGGCTGATCTATACCAGAGCGACAATACTTGGTCACCTGGCTGAGGATGCGCGGGTTCATCGTCTGCTGGCCCATCACATTCGCAAGGCATTGGCCGATGATCCTGCTGCGCAGCCGGTAACGGTGGGGATTACCCAACGCGACACAGCCTACCTCTCCCACGACAAGACCAGGGTTGTGCTGTTTGAGGGAAGCGCACATTTCGGCTTTTCGGACACCGATAAATTCATAACCAGAACCGACCCTCCGCTGGCCGGACTTTTCAATGAGCAAGGGCAGATCGTCATACCGGCGCAGTTTGAGAATATCAGCAGCTTTCATGAAGAGCTTGCCGAAGCCAAATTGAACGGCCTGTACGGCGTGATCAAGCGTGACGGCGCATGGGTGATTGAGCCGTCATTTCTGTTTCTGGGCAGCTTTTTCGACGGCCTCTGCACGGCTCAGACAGAACAGGGATGGGGATTGATAAACCGGGAGGGTGAGTGGGTGATTCCGCCTCGTTATCACGGCTATTTCCATTTTAGGGATGGTTTGGCAAAGGTTGCGCTGCAACAGGGGGAAATCAAGCTCTATGGCCTGATTAATCAGGCCGGTCAGGAAATAATCCCTGTCTGCTACCAACAGCTTGAATCTGCAGGGTCGGAATGGGACCGCTGGGAGCCTGTGCTGGTCTGCGACGATACAGGCAAGTGGGGAGCGTTTACCACAAGCGGTGATCTGAAGGATCCCTGCATACATGACAGCGAGGAGGCGCTACGGAAACTGCTCCGCGAGGACAGTCAGGCTGACGAGGAAGATGCAGAGGAACCAGATGACACAGAAACTGAATCTGAAGCGACAGATTCAGTGATCATGGCGCAAGGGCTAAAACGGCTGGCCGCAGGTGCAGGAATACTGTTTCTATGCGTTGTGGCCAACTATTTTAGGGAACCGTTAAGTCACCATTTTGATGCAGCAATTATGTTTCTGCTGTTGTTCGCTGTGGTAGTGTGCGGGATAATACTGCTCGTCAGGGGGCTTGGGTTGTGCCTGTTTAAAAATGAAGATGCGGGGGTGATGATGGCTATCCTCGGTGTAGTAGCCGGTGTGGCATACATGGCGATTCGCTATTTATGGTAAAATTCATTCCGATCTCTCCGTCCAACCTTTTACAGCAGACTGAAAGGCAACCAGATGTCTGATGAAATTGTAGATACGAACACAAAGCCTTGGTCGGGCCGGTTCAGTAATCCGATATCTGGCCGTAGGTTTGTGCTGGGTGATATTCATGGCTGTTACCAAACCTTGCGC
This sequence comes from Trichlorobacter sp., assembly GCA_036786685.1. Classification (GTDB taxonomy): domain Bacteria; phylum Desulfobacterota; class Desulfuromonadia; order Geobacterales; family Pseudopelobacteraceae; genus Trichlorobacter. Next base: position 21 of record DAIQQT010000289.1, on the reverse strand, counting down.
AGGATGGTGGAAGAGGTCCTG